>CAZIAA010000020.1:0-11402 GCA_964537365.1 uncultured Sandaracinobacter sp. | reverse complement strand
CCAAGGCCTTGCGTTCGCCATTGGAAAATGTCGTCCAGACCGTTCCATTCAGCGCCACATCGACGGATTCGAGGCGGCCGGGCTGATAACCGTCCTGATCGGAGAACAGGACCTGGAAATTGGCGCTGTTGGTGGCCGAATTGCCGAAATCGATAGCGAAATCCGGGTAGGAGACAGCAGCCGTCGGTGTCAGCATGACGCCGGCGCTGTTGAAGGTGAGGCTTTGCGGGCTGCCCGTCACCACGCCATCGACGACCAGATTGGCTTGCCATTCCTTGTCGCCCGTGATCGGGTCGGCCTGAATGAAGCGGTAATAGACGGTTGCCAGACTGGCGCTGCCATCGGCGGCATAGACCGTCATCGAGGTCGCTTCGTTATAGCTGCTGGCGTCCGTCGGATCGAACGCCGCCGTGGGCGCGACAGCGCCGGTCGGCAGGTTGGTGGCCAGTTGCACCGTGCTGGTTGCGACCGGCACGCCCGAAACTTCCGGCAGTTGCAGAGCAAACAATGCGGCCTGACTTTCGGAAATCAGCGTGCCATTGTCCGTTGTTGGCAATACCTGCAAATGGCGGCCCTGGGTGTCGATGACCCAGCGGTTTTCATCGGTGCTGAAGGCGCCATTGCGGGTCAGCGCCAGCGAGCCGGCAGCGTCACCCGCGCCTTTGGTCAGAAAAAAGCCTTCGCCGCTGATCGACATGTCGAGGCCGTTGCTGCTTTGTTGGTAACCGCCCTGCGAGAATTGCTGCCGCACGGCGGCCGTTGCCGTACCGACGCCCACCACTTCGCGCAGCGGTTGCGTTGCCGAACGCGCCACCAGATCGCTGAATTCCACATTGGTTTTCTTGAAGCCGGTGGTGCCGACATTGGCGATATTATTGCTGAGCGCCGTGAGATCGGCCTGCGCGGCACCGAGGCCAGTCAAGGAAATCGAGAAGGTCATATTAGTTCTGCCTTTCAGGAAAGACTGCTGACGGAAGAAAGCGGGTGCCGGCTGCCATCGGCGAGGTTGAGGCTGAGCGCGCCATCGTCTTCGAAGCTGACGGATTGCACTTCGCCGCTGGCACCATTGGCGAGCGTGACGTTGCGCCCGATCCAGGACGCTGCGGATGCGCGCTCGCCGCTCGCAAACAAGGCTTCGAGGCGGCCGAGCGTTTCGGCCGCCTCAGTGGTGGCGGAGAGGGTGGAGAATTGCGCCAGCTGGGCGACAAAGGCTTCATTTTCCAGCGGATTCAATGGATCCTGATTCTTCAGCTGGGTCACCAGCAAGGTCAGAAAATCGCCTTGCCCGAGATCATTGCTGCCGAGTTTCAGGCTGCTGCCGGCGGGTTCGGCGGCGCGCAGCCCAAGTGCGGCAAGGTCAAGCCCGCTCATTGCCCGAGCCGCAGGGTTTCGAGGGTGAGGGATTTGGCCGTTTCCAGCACTTCGATATTGTTGCGATACTGGCGGCTGGTTTCGACGATTTCGACCAGTTCGGCATTGGTGTCGACCGACGCCTGATAGACATAGCCATTTTCGTCCGCCAGCGGGTGGCCCGGCTGGTGGATGCGTTGCGGCGCGGCCTCCGTCTGCACGACGCGGCGCACGCCCACCGTGGCATTGCCGGGGGCGCTTGCATCGTAAATGGTTTCGAACACCGGTTTCAGCGGGCGAAAGGCGGTTTGTTCATTGCCGCTGATCGAACCGGCATTGGCGAGATTGGATGCCGAGCTGTTGAGGCGCAGCAGTTGCGCCGACATGGCGCGGCCCGAAATGTCGAAAATGCCGAGCGGCATGATCATTCCCCTTTCATGGCGGCCGACAGTTCGCGCATGCGCGCGCCCAGCAGCCCGAGTGTGGAGCGGTAGCGGATTGCGGTTTCGGCGAATTGCAGCTGTTCGGTGGCGAGTTCGACGGTATTGCCATCCAGCGAGGCTTCGACCGGCTGGCGATAGAGCAGCTCGTCCTGACCGCCGGAATGGCTGGTGCTGTGGCGCAGATGGGCGGCATTGGTCGTCACCAGCCGCGCTGCGCCGTTTTGCTGTTCGCCGGCCAGCAGGGCCTGAAAATTGATGTCGCGGGCCTTGAAGCCGGGGGTGGCGGCATTGGCGATATTGGAAGCAAGGATCTGCATGCGCTGACTGCGCAGCGCCAGCGCCGTGCCATGCACACCGAAATACTGGTCGAGCCTGTCCATCCGCTGTCCTTTCCAAGCCGCGACAACACATCTTTACGGACATGGTTAAGCAAAAGCCGTGCCAGGCAGTACGCCCATTGGGCGTGGCGTTGGCGGCGGGTGCGGAGGCCGGCACATTTGTGCCGCATGGCGGCAAGCGCGCGGCACAAATGTGCCGGAAGGGCAGGCGGCCTTGCGGTCGGTCTCGCACCCGGGCGGAAGCGGTGCGTGCCAGCGTGCGGCTGGCCCGCTTCTTGCTGCATTTTGGCTGTTGATGGCAAATGGGCAGCGATCTGTCCTGAACGACAGGGGACGCGCAATGTTGAATGCAGGGTTTTCGTGCTGGCGGAAAATTGTAGCCGCCTGGCCGGTGCGGTGGGTATTGCCGGCCTGTCTTGCGATTGTCGGCACACCGGCCATGGCGTCGGTTGCCGATCTGCAGGCCGCGGCCGAGAATTATGTGCAAGGCCCGGTTCGCATTGACCCGCGTCTGGGCGTACCGGATTGCGCCGGCGGCTATCATTTCGAGCGCGACATGTCCGCGACCGAGCGGCTGCGCGCCAGTTGTCCGGGAACGGACTGGCATTTGTGGATCCCGCTGCGCGCGCAGGCCGTGCCAGAGGGCATTTCCCTGCGCCGCGGGCAAAGCATGCAGGTGCGGGTCGGCGGCAGCGGCTATGAAATCAGCGCCCGCGCCATCGTCCAGTCCTTCGACCGCCGGGACGGAATCGTGGTTCTGAAGAATGTGCACAGCGGGCAGACATTCACCGGCAGCCTGCAGCCGGATGGCAGCGTTCAGGTAATCGGTCGAAAATCGAACTAAATCTTTCCCGGACATCGCCGTATGCTGCTATGCAAGCAGAAACGGGCAGTTTGGGGACTTGTCATGACGACTGGTCATCATGCCCTGATCCGCCTGCGCCGCAATATCAGGAAACGGGTTTGAATATGGTCGATGCAGTCTCCACCCGCGTTACAGCTCTGGCTTCATGGTCAGGGATCGAGCCAGCGAGATCCGCGGCCAGTGGTGCCGGCGTTGCTGTGCGCACAGCCGCAGAGAGTAATGCGCGCAGCAGCATCCAGGCCGAAGTCGGCAGCGTTGCACAGAGCCTGTCGGCAAAGCCACCGGTTAATGGGGAAAAGGTGTCCGAGATCCGCGCGGCCATCCGCGCCGGAAATTACCCGGTCGAACCTTATACCATTGCGGAATCGATGATCCGGTCTCTGCGCGGCCTGTAGTCCGACGCCCACAGTTTCACATCCGGCGTTACTGTACGAATGCCAGACCCGAACATCAGACCGGGCCTGGCATTCTTGTATTTTATGAAAATAATATCTGCTTCAGTACTATGATACAGACAGGATGTGTGGAAATAGATGACGTCTGAAATCATTTGATTTCAAGTGATTTGCTTTATTTTGCCTATCTGTTTCCGAGATTTCCGTATGATGCTGATGTATCCGCATATATTTCCAGATATCGAATAAAAATTTCCTCTGCCTCGCTAAATAGCCACCAGGCCCAGCCGTCAACTGGCACTGGAAGCAATCACGAGGTTTCCAGTTCGGGAGCATCCCGAGCGGGCGATTGACCCGCTGCAACAGAGGAATGAAACAGATGACAATCATCAACACCAATCTTTCCGCGCTCCGGGCTCAGAACGGCAGCCGGACCGCGCAGGCGGGTCTCGATACTGCAATGGAACGGCTTTCGACCGGCCTGCGGATCAACAGCGCCAAGGATGATGCAGCGGGGCTTGCCATTTCCCAGCGCATGACCTCGGACTTGCGCGGGCTTGCAGTTGCCATTCGCAATTCGTCCGACGGCATTTCCCTGGCACAGACGGCGGAAGGCTCGCTCGGCGAAATCACCAACATGCTGCAGCGCATGCGTGAACTGTCGGTGCAGGCGGCGAACGGCACGCTGGGCACCCAGGAACGCGAGGCGCTCAACACCGAAGTGCAGCAGCTGATTGCGGAAATCGACAATGTGTCGAAAACCACCAGCTTCAACGGCATGAAACTTCTGGATGGATCCTCCACCAATCTGAAGCTGCAAACAGGTTCGCGGGCCGGGGAAACCACCGATCTGAAGATCAATTCCACCCGCACCAACCAGCTCGGCACCGGTCATTCCGCCGGCCTGTCGGCGACCGGCCAGTTCAATGCGGCGGTTGCCAATCTGAGCGGTCTGCAGACCAATGACCTGACCATCAATGGCGTTGTCATCGGTGGCTCACTGGCGGCATCCGACAGCAAGTCGACCGAAGGCAAGGAAGCGTCAGCCATTGCCAAGGCGGCCGCCATCAATGCCAAATCCGCAGAAACCGGGGTTTCGGCGGTTGTCGGCACCACCGCCATGACCGGCACCGCCATGACGGCGGCCGCCTCGGCGACGGGCACGGTCACCATCAATGGCGTCGATATCGCCGTCACCACGGTTGCCAGCGACAATGTGCAGACGCGGGCAGATATCGTGGCCGCCATCAATGCCAACTCCGAACAGACGGGTGTGGTTGCCGTCGATACCGGCGACGACAAGGCCGGCATCCGCCTCGAAGCGGCTGATGGCCGCAACATCGTTGTTGCGCTCGACACGGTGACCGCAGCACAAACCGGCCTCAAGGCGGGTGCGCAGACCGGCACCTACAGCCTGGTCGCCAATGTCGGCACCCAGATTGAAATCAGCTCGACCGGCGGTGGCGTGCTGGCCAATGCCGGCCTGACGGCGGGCACTTATGACCGTGGCGTGTCCTATGTCGCAACCGATGCCCGTGCCGCTGCAACAGGTGCAGGCGATGTAAAGGCGCTGAACACCGGCGACCTGATCCTGAATGGTGTGTCGATCCGCGCTTCGGACGGCAAGGACGATACGGCCTCCTTCGTGTCGACCACGTCGGTCCGCGCTGCATCGGGCATTGCCATTGCCGCCGCGATCAATGCTTCGTCGGAACTGACCGGAGTGACCGCGCGCGCCAATGAACTGGCGATCGAGGGCACCAGCATCGTTGCACCGGCGGACGACACCGGCACGCTGACGATCAACGGCGTCGGCATCGCGCTGGAAACCAAGGCTTCGAACAGCAGCCAGCAGAACCGTGAGGCCATTGCCGACGCCATCAACGCCTATACCGGTGCCACGGGTGTCGTTGCCAGGGACAATGGCAAGGGCGGTCTGACGCTGACGGCGGCTGACGGGCGCAACATCACGCTTGCCAGTGCCGACTTTGCGCTGGCCGATATTGGTCTGGGTGGCGCCACCATTGCCGGCTCCGCGCAAGGCTATGCGCTGGGCAACACGGCCTATTCGACGGTGACGCTGGATAGCGCCAAGGCCATCGAAGTCCGGGCCGGGGCACAGGGCTTTGCCACCGGTGGCAATTTCTCGGCCATTGGTTTTGAAGAAGCCAATTACGGATCCGATACTGGCGGTCTGAAGATCGGCGATATCGACATCCGTACGCAGGAAGGTGCTTCGGCAGCGCTGGAATCGATCGATGCGGCGTTGAACGCAGTGGCGCTGGATCGCGCCGTTCTGGGCGCGGTGCAGAACCGGCTGGAAGCGACGATCAACAATCTGACCACGACCAGCACCAATGTGACGGCCTCGCGGTCGCGCATCCTCGATGCCGATTTTGCAGCGGAAACGACCAATCTGGCCCGCTCGCAGATCCTGACGCAGGCAGCGCAAGCCATGCTGGCGCAAGCTAATCAGAGCCAGCAGAGCGTGTTGCAACTGCTGCGGTAAGACAAATAGAAACACAAACGAAAGGCTGGCCGGCTCTGTACAGAGCCGGCCAGTTTTTTATCGCCTGACGTTCTGGCAAGGCTCAGACCATAGACCATAGTGAGTAGGAGGACCGCAGCGGCGCAAAACGCTTCGCCTGTGTCCGTCAGCTTCGGGTGGCAGGGGCTGGGTGGAACTGCAAATCTGTCCGGGCAGGTGCGGGGGTGCCGGTGGCGCGGCCTCAATCCTCCCAGTCGCTCAGCATGTTGCGGATCTTGTCGAGCGCGGATTTCTTGATCTGGCACACCCGCGCTGCACCGACCCCCAAAGTCTGGCCGATTTCTTCCAGATTCAACTCTTCGACGAAATACAGCTGGATCACCATCGCTTCCCGTTGCGGCAGGCGGGTAATGGCCTGGGCAAGCGACTGCTTCAGATCCTTCTGCTCCAGACGTTCCAGCGCATCCGGATCGTCTGCTGCAAACCAGATGCTGTGGTCGGAATAGATTTCCTCGATGGAGTCGAATTTGGTTCCATGCGTGCTGGCCAATTGCTCCTGCAATTCGTTCAACGAGATTTGCAGGAACTCGGCGAATTCTTCCGCGCTGGGCGGGCGCCCGAGTTTGGCGGTGATTTCGGCGCGCGCGGCATTCAGTTCGCGCCGGCGGCGCAATGCGGAACGCGCCATATTGGCGTGTTTGCGCAGGGCATCGATCATGGCGCCGCGAATGCGAACGCTGGCATAAGTGGTAAAGGCCGCCTGCCCGCGGTCGACAAAGGTGCGGGCAGCTTCGATCAGGGCAATCATCCCGATCTGCATCAATTCCTCGATTTCCAGCACGGTCGAAACGCGGCCATGGACATGCCAGGCGATTTTGCGCACCAGGCCGAAATTGCCGTGAATGAGATCGCCGGGATCCGTCGCACTGCTGGCCTTGGCGGAATACAGGCCGAGGTTGAAGCTGGCTCTGGCGTTCATGGCAAACCTCCCACGGGCGCCGGGTTGAGAACTCCGTCCCCGATAATGGCGATGACATCGACCTGGCGGCTTTCCGGCAGCTCGGCAAAGGCCAGCACTGGAATGCCGCTGGAACGAAGCAGCCGGAACAGCGCACGCCGCGGTTCCGGCTGGGAAACGAGAGCAACGGGCAGGCCGGCCGCCAGCGATGCCGCGGCCGCATCGGCGACGGCTTCGGCAAGGCGCGCCGCCAGCCCGGGTTCGAACGGATAGTCGGATTTCGGGGCGGCACGCTGCGCGGTGACCAGCAGGTTTTCCAGTTCCGGCTGCAGGGCAATGAGTTGCAGTGGCGTGATGGATGCGCCGAGACCGGCCACGATGAGACCGCCAATGCGTGCCCGCACCAGTTCCACCAGAGGCCGGGCTTCCTGCGTGGTGCTGGCACCTTCGGCAAGGGCCGCAGCGATACGATCGAAATGGCGCAGGGAAATGCCTTCTTCAAGCAGGGACTGACAGACCGTTGCCGTCACATGCAGCGGCAGCTGCTTGGCGCCGATGCTTTGCGCCAGTTGCGGCTGGCGCGTGCCGAGGCTTTCGATCAGGGCATGGGCATCATCCTGCGTAAACAGCAGATGCGCCTGTTTCTGCAGGATATTGAACAGATGCGTGCCAATGACGGTGGCCGGATCGACGACGGTATAACCAGCCGCCACGGCTTCCATTTCCAGATCCGGATCGATCCAGCGCGCCTTCAGGCCAAAGGCCGGATCCAGCACTTCGCGGCCGGGCATTTCCTGCGTGATATGATCGGCTTCGAGGGCAAGGACATCGGCTGGAAACACCTCGCCCTGCCCGAGATCCTCGCCAGCGATGGTGATTCGGTAGGCCTGAGGCGACAGCGCCAGATCATCGCGCACGCGCGCAGCCGGCAGGATGAAGCCGAGTTCCTGCGACAATTGCTTGCGGATGCCGGTTATCCGCGACATCAGCGGCGCGGAATCATCGACCAGCGCAATCAGGGCATAGCCGATTTCGAGGGTGATGGCGGCGGTCTCGCCAACATCGCTCCATTCGATGACATGGTCGGGTTTTGTCGTCGTGGACACGGCCGATACCGACGACGCTTCGGCCGGCTTGCGCCCGAGCTTCCACGCCACGCCGCCCGCCAGCAGCGCGGCCGGTCCCAGAATGCCATGCGGCATGCCCGGGAACAGCGCCAGCGCGCCCAGAATGGCAGCCGCCGGCCACCAGGCGCCCGGGGCGGCAAACTGGCGGCTGAGCTGGTTGCCAAGACGGTTGTCTTCGGTGGTGCGGGTGACCAGCACGGCTGCCGCAATAGACAGCAGCAGGGCCGGAATCTGTGCCACCAGCGCATCGCCGACCGACAGCAGCAGATAGATATTGGCGGCATCCGAAAATGACAGATCGTGGGTGACGACACCGATGATGAGGCCGCCGATGATGTTGATGAGCAGGATGAGGATGCCGGCGACCGCATCGCCTTTGACGAATTTGGAAGCGCCATCCATGGAGCCGTAAAAATCCGCTTCGGCAGCGACTTCGACACGCCGCGCGCGGGCTTCGTCCGCGGTCAGCACACCGGCATTGAGATCGGCGTCGATGGCCATCTGCTTGCCGGGCAGGGCGTCGAGCGTGAAGCGCGCGCTGACTTCGGAAACGCGGCCGGCGCCCTTGGCGATGACGGCCAGATTGACGATCATCAGAATGACGAACACGATCAGGCCGACAACGAAATTGCCGCCGATCAGCGCCTTGCCAAAGGCCTCGATGACATGGCCGGCGGCAGCACTGCCTTCATGGCCATGCACCAGCACGACGCGCGTCGACGCCACATTGAGCGCAAGGCGCAGCAGCGTCGCAAACAGCAGCACCGTCGGGAAGGTGGAAAAGTCCAGCGGCTTGCCGGCATGCAGAACCACCATCAGCATCAATAGCGACAGCAGGATGTTGGACACGAAGAAGATGTCGAGGACGGTGGGCGAAATCGGCACCACCATCAACAGCACCACGGTCAGTATGGCGGCGGGCAGCAATGCAGCGGAAAAACTGCGCCGCGCCGCAGTGGTCGTGGCGGTAAATGCGGAAGACGCCATGCTCAGCCGCCAAGCTCAGCCAGAAGCAGATAGGCGAATCGGGCCGCCACGGCGGGGGGGATCGAAGTCCGGCCAGCACCCGGCGGCAAGCCGCTGGCGTGGATCATGCCGGCCGAATCATTGGCGAACGTGTTGACGGGTGCTGCCGGCGCGGCTGGCGCTGCTGCGATCCGGGCATTCAATGCCGCGGGCAGTTGCCGCGGCAGGGATTCTCCGAGGCCGCTGTTCAGGCGCGCGGCCAGCAACTGGTGAATTTCCGCCAGACTGCGCGGCGCGCCCCCGCTGTAGAAAATGGCTGGATTTGCCCGTGCGGCGGCCGGCAGCAGGCTGGCTCCGGCAAGTGTGGGCGTTTGCGCCAGATTGTGCAGGAATTTGCGCGCGCCGGCCGGGCCAAGAAAATGCGCCAGATAGAGATCGGTATCGTCGACGCCGCGACCCAGTGCCTGTTCCAGCATGGCGGCATTATCGGCCATATGTTCGGCGGCCATCAGGCTGGCGATGGTTGGATCATTGCGCAGTTGCAGTGCGTCCGCGCGCGACATCGGGCCGATGCCATTGGCCGGACCGTGTTTTTCCAGCATTCTGAGCCAGGTGGAATCAATGAATTGAAACAGCCCCGTGGCCGAGGATGTGGCGGCTTTGGCATTGCTGCGAAAACTGGACTCCAGACGCGCCATCTTGAACAGGGCGTTGAAATCCGCGCCGGTGCGCTCGGCGGCCTGGGCGATTGCCGGCAGCACGGCCCGCGCCGCGCCGGACATACGCGCCGGCAGTGTCGCAAGCATGTTTTCGATTGGGAAACCGGAACCAATTGACATATCTTGACGAATAGCAACCATCCGCCGCAAGGGCGCCGGTAACCACTGCCGAACTGGACCTGTTCGCAGGGTTTGGGGATAAACCCGCCACTGCTGCCACAAATCTGGAAAAACGGATTTGGCGGCATCTGGCGGCAGGGCGCAGCCTCTGGCGACGCTGTGGATCGGGTGCCGTGATTCGAATTTGCCCCGGGCATGTGCCTGTCGGCGATTGCAGGTGATGGAAGGGCTTGACGTTGGCGCGGCGAATGCCGACTTAGGCGCGATGAACCGCGATCAATTCCTGAGCAATCCCTGGACCGTGCCCGGCGCCGCATCGGGGGAAAATCCAACCGCCAGCCTGACGTATGGACAAGCCGAATCCGCGCTTGTCCCTATTGTGATCGAACAATCCAGCCGGGGGGAGCGGTCTTTCGATATCTTTTCCCGCCTGCTTCGGGAGCGGATCGTATTCGTAAGTGGGCCGATCGAAGACTCCATGGCGTCGCTGGTGGTGGCGCAGTTACTGTTCCTGGAATCCGAAAATCCCAAAAAAGACATTTCCATGTATATCAACTCGCCGGGCGGGGTGATTACGTCCGGAATGGCGATTTATGACACCATGCAGTATGTGCGCCCCAAAATCCGCACTGTTTGCATCGGTCAGGCTGCGTCCATGGGATCTTTCCTGCTGGCAGCCGGCGAACCCGGCATGCGGGTGGCGCTGGCGAACGCCCGGATCATGGTGCACCAGCCATCCGGCGGGGCGCAGGGGCAGGCGACAGACATTGAAATCCATGCCCGGGAAATCATCCGCATTCGCGCCCATATGAACCAGCTTTATGCGAAATTCACCGGCAAGCCGCTGGAAGAAATCGAAAATACCATGGAACGCGACCGCTTCATGTCGGCCGAGGAAGCCAGGGATTTCGGCCTGGTGGACGAGGTTATTGAAAAACGCCCGGCGCCGTCCGATGAAACCGAAAAGCCGGACTGAGCCACAGCGGGCGGAAGGATGTGGCAACTGTACGCTTGAATTGCCGTGCGGAATTGTGAAATAGCAGAAATACGGGAGCGTTTGCCCTTGCGGCGGGCGGCTGGCCGATGCGATTGCCCGCCGGAATGCTGGCTGATCGGAGGCACGAAAGAGAGAATATGACCCAGGCCACCAGTGGAGACAGCAAGAACGTTTTTTACTGTTCTTTTTGCGGCAAGAGCCAGCATGAAGTGAAGAAGCTGATTGCGGGTCCGACCGTGTTCATCTGTGATGAATGCGTGGAACTGTGCAATGACATCATTCGCGAAGAAACCAAGAACGCACTGGTGAAATCCCAGGATGGCGTGCCGACACCGCGCGAAATCATGGCGGTTCTGGACGATTATGTCATTGGCCAGATCCATGCCAAGCGGGTGCTTTCGGTAGCCGTACACAATCATTACAAGCGGCTGGCCCATGGCGCGAAGAACGCTCATGGCGGCCGTAGCAATGACGTCGAGCTGGCCAAATCGAACATTCTGCTGATTGGCCCGACTGGTTGCGGCAAGACCCTGCTGGCGCAGACTCTGGCGCGCATTCTGGATGTGCCGTTCACCATGGCGGACGCAACCACGCTGACGGAAGCCGGCTATGTCGGCGAGGATGTCGAGAACATCA
>CAZIAA010000019.1:0-11489 GCA_964537365.1 uncultured Sandaracinobacter sp. | reverse complement strand
ACAGGATCAAAGCGTGGACAATGGCGGCAAACGCAGGGCGATAATCGCCCGGGCCGCACGGCTTCAGTCTTCGGCCAGATCCTTCAGTTCATAGAGAAGATCGAGCGCGGCGCGTGGCGACAGGCTGTCGGGCTGGATTTCATCCAGCCTCTGGCGCAACGGGTCGGCCGGGTCAGGCCGGCTGGCACGGTCAGCGGCGGCGAACAGCGGCAGATCGGACAGGGCAGCGCGGGTTTTCGCCCCCAGCGCGCCATGTTCCAGCCGCGCCAGAATATCGTCGGCGCGCGCCAGAACATCGGCCGGCACGCCGGCAAGCCTTGCCACATCGATTCCGAAACTGCCGGGCGCGCTGCCATCCTGTACCTCGTGCAGGAACACCAGTTCGCCATTCCATTGCCGCGCCGACAGGGTTTTCAGCGCCAGCGCCGACAACCGCCCCTGCAACCCGGACAGCTCATGGTAATGGCTGGCAAACAGACAGCGCGCCCCGATCGAATCGTGGATCCGTTCCAATATCGCCCAGGCCAGCGCCAGCCCGTCCCAGGTGGCGGTGCCACGCCCGACTTCATCCAGCAGCAACAGCGAATTTTCGCTGGCGCCATTTAATATCGCCGCGGTTTCGACCATCTCCACCATGAAGGTGGAGCGCCCTTCGGCCAGATTGTCGGCCGCGCCAACGCGGCTGTAGAGCCGGTCCACCACGCCGATCACGGCTTTGGCCGCCGGCACGAAACTGCCCGCCTGCGCCAGCACTGCAAGCAAGGCGTTCTGGCGCAGAAAGGTCGATTTGCCGCCCATATTGGGGCCGGTCACCAGCCACAGCCGCGCTTCGTCCTCGAGCATGCAATCATTCGGCACAAAGGCGCGGCCGCTTTTGCGCAATGCCGCCTCGACGACAGGGTGGCGGCCGGCAACGATGTGGAAATCCCGCCCGGCGGTCAGTTGCGGCCGGGTCCAGTCGTGGCGGCAGGCCAGTTCCGCCAGCGCCGCCGAACGATCAACCCCCGCCAGCGCTTCGGCCACGCGGGCAATATCGGCACTGGCCTGCACCGCCTGCTGTTGCAATCGCGCGATCCATGCCGCTTCCAGTTCCAGCGCTTCGCCCTGGGCATTGGCGATGCGGCCGGCAAGATCGTCAAGCGCCGGCGTGCGAAAGCGCATGGAATTGCCCAATGTCTGGCGGTGCTGAAAATCCTCCAGACCAAGCAGCACTTCGGCGGCGCGTTTGCCGGTTTCGATATAATAGCCAATGGCGTTGTTGTGGCGGATCTTCAGGCTCTGCACCCCGGTTTCCGCCTTCAGCTGCGCTTCCAGTTCCGCCAGCGCCGCGCGTCCGTCACGCATCAGCCGCCGCGCCGAATCCAGCTTCGGGTCACGGCCCTCGGCAATGACGCCACCCTCAGCGGCCGATAATGGCGGGCTTTCCACCAGCGCTGCGGCAAATTCCCGCAACAGATCCGCTGGCGGCGCCAGCGCGCGCTGAATCGGCGGCAGCGCATCCGGCGCACCCGCCGTCGCGGCCCATTCCAGCAACCCCGCCAGTTCGACAGCCGTCTGCAGACCATCGCGCAGCGTGCCGAGGTCGCGCGGATTGCCGCGCCCGGCAACGATCCGCCCGAGACCCCGCATCAGATCCGGCGCCCGGCGCAGACAGGCGCGCACATCCGCGCGCAGGCTGTCATCGCCGGCAAACCATTGCACCAGATCGAGCCGGGCTTCGATCACGGCCAGATCGCGCGACGGGCTGGCCAGTTCCGCCGCCAGCCGCCGGCCGCCGCCGGCCGTTACCGTCAGGTCGATGGCTTTCAGCAGGCTGTTGTCGCCAGTCACCAGTTCAAGGCTGTGGCGGGTGGCCTGATCGATGCCCATCTGCTGCGTCTGCAGCGCCGATCGGGGCGGCTGCAACAGCACGCTGCCACCACGCGCCGTGGCATCGAGATGCGCCAGCAACCCACCGGCCGCAGCCAGTGCCAGCCGTGGAAATTCGCCAAACCCGTCCAGTGTATCGACGCCCAGCAGCGCCCGCAGCCGGGAATCCGCGCGACGGCTGTCGAACTGGCTGGCGGCGGGGCCGCCCGCATCGGGGCGGAGGATTTCCGCCGGTGCCAGCCGGGCGATTTCATCCATGAGCAAATCCACCGCGACCGTGCCCAGATAGAGTTCGCCGGTGGAAATATCGGCCCATGCAAGGCCGACATCATCCCCCTGCGCATAGACCGATAGCAGCCAGTTCGAGCGCCGCCCGTCGAGCAGCCGTTCTTCAGTCAACGTGCCTGGCGTGATGACACGAATAATTTCGCGCTGCACCACCGATTTCGACCCGCGCTTGCGCGCCAGCGCCGGATCTTCCACCTGTTCGGCAATGGCGACGGCATGGCCGGCCTTCACCAGCCGCGCCACATAGGCTTCATGCGCATGCACCGGCACGCCGCACATCGGCAATGCTTCGCCCAGATGCATGCCGCGCGTTGTCAGCGCGATATCGAGCGCCCCGGCCGCGATTTTCGCATCCGCCAGAAACAGTTCATAGAAATCCCCCATGCGAAACAGCAACAGGGCATCCGGCACTTCATCCTTCAGCGCCAGATATTGCTGCATCATCGGAGTCGGGGGATTTGCATCCTGTGCAATTGCCGTTTTTCTCATCCGCGCCTATCAACGCCAGGATACACCTGAACACAAGGGAAGCGAGTATATTGATGGCCGACACACCGGGCAAGAAACCCGTTTTTTCCGAAGAGGAAGTCCTGCAATATCACGCCAACGGGCGCCCCGGCAAAATCGAAATCATCGCCAGCAAACCCATGGCCACGCAGAAAGATCTGTCGATCGCCTATTCGCCAGGCGTGGCCGTGCCGGTGCTGTCGATCGCCGACAACCCGTCGGCGGCCTATGATTACACCGGCAAGGGCAATCTCGTCGCTGTCATCACCAATGGCACGGCGATCCTCGGTCTCGGCAATCTGGGCGCGCTTGCAGCAAAGCCGGTGATGGAAGGCAAATCCGTGCTGTTCAAGCGCTTTGCCGATGTCGACGCCATTGACCTTGAGCTCAATACTGAAGATGTCGAGCGCTTCATCGACGCCGTGGAACTGCTGGAGCCGAGCTTTGGCGGAATCAACCTCGAAGACATCAAGGCGCCCGAATGCTTCATCATCGAACAGACCCTGCGCGAACGCCTGAATATTCCGGTGTTCCACGATGACCAGCATGGCACCGCCATCATTACCGCCGCCGGTCTCATCAATGCCTGCCATCTGACCAATCGCAAGATGTCGGATGTGAAAGTGGTGGTGAATGGCGCCGGCGCCGCGGCCATCGCCTGCACCGAACTGATCAAGGCGCTGGGTGTCCAGCAGGATCATGTCATCATGTGCGACCGCAAGGGCGTGATCTATCAGGGCCGCGAAGGTCTCGATCAGTGGAAATCGGCGCATGCCGCCAAAACCGACCGCCGCACCCTGGAGGAAGCGCTGGTCGGCGCCGATGTGTTTCTGGGCCTGTCGGCGGCCAATGTGCTGACCGCCGATGACGTCCGTAACATGGGCGAATCACCGATCATCTTCGCCATGGCCAATCCGGAGCCGGAAATCCTCCCCGAACTGGCCAAGGCAGCGCGCCCGGATGCCATCATCGCCACCGGCCGCTCGGATTATCCCAATCAGGTCAATAATGTGATCGGCTTTCCATACATCTTCCGCGGCGCCCTCGATGTCCGAGCCACCAAGATCACTGAGGAAATGAAGATCGCCGCCGCCGAAGCAATCGCAGCGCTGGCGCGCGAGGCAGTCGCCGACGAAGTGGCAACGGCCTATGGCGGCACCCAGATCTTCGGGCCGGACTATATCATTCCGGCGCCCTTCGATCCGCGCCTCATCGAACTGGTGCCGGCCGCCGTTGCCCAGGCGGCAATGGATTCGGGCGTCGCCAGCAAGCCCATCTTCGACATGGACTCCTATCGTCTGCAATTGCGGGCGCGGCTCAATCCGACCTCGGCCGCGCTCGCCGCCAGCTTCGAACGCGCCAAGACCCGCAACCGCCGGATCGTCTTTGCCGAAGGCGAACAGGAAGTGGTGCTGCGCGCGGCAATCGATTTCCGCCGCTCGGGCTATGGCACACCGCTGCTGGTCGGCCGCGATGAACCCATCCGCCAGGCTTTTGCCCGAATCGGCGTTACCGATGTCTGGAACTATCCGATCTACAACAGTTCGACTTCACCGCTGGTCGAAGACATGGTGGAGCTGCTCTACGGCCGGCTGCAACGCAAGGGCTATCTGCGCCGCGATGTACAGCGCATGGTCAACAATGAACGCAATGTGTTCGCAGCGCTCATGATCGAACTGGGCGAGGCCGATGGCATGGTCTCCGGCGCGACCCGCCATTTCCATCATGTGCTGGGCCAGGTGCGGCTGGTGATCGATCCCGTCGAAGGCCATACCCCCTTCGGAATCCACATCTTTGCCGGCCACTCGGGCACTATCCTGCTCGCCGACACCACCGTCACCGAGCGCCCGACCGCGCGGCAACTGGCCGACATCGCCATCCAGACCGCCGCCGCCGCGCGCGGGCTCGGCCTTATCCCGCGCGTGGCGTTTCTGTCCTATTCCAATTTCGGCAACCCGCCCGGCAGCCATCTCGGCAAATTGCATGAGGCCGTCGCCATTCTCGACGAGCTGCAGCCGGGCTTCGAATATGAAGGTGAGATCTCGGTCGATGTCGCACTCAACCGCGCCATGACTGCAGTCTATCCGTTCAACCGCCTGACCGGGCCGGCAAATGTGCTGGTAATGCCGGGTCTGCAATCAGCCAACATCACTGCCAAGCTGCTGAAGGAAATGGGCGGCGGCCGAATCATCGGCCCGATGCTGATGAACATGCAGCAACCCGTGCAAATCGCCTCCATGACGTCCGGCTCGACCGATATCATGACCATGGCGGTGCTGGCTGCCGCCGGTGTCAGCGCCTAGCGCTGGATTCAGGACTGGATTCAAGGGGGCACGCCGACATGGAACTTCCAGCTGTTGTCATGATCCACGGCATGTGGAGCCGGCCGGCCATGTTCGCGTCCCTGCGCCGCGATCTGGAGGCCGCCGGCATCCAGAGCGTTGCGCTGACGCTGCCGCATCATGATCTGCCGGCGGGGGCGCCCCCGCCGCCGGCACTGGGCCGCACCAGTCTGGCGGATTACCTGGCAGCCCTGCAGCGCGAAACCCGGGAACTGGCCCGGCCTTTCGTCATTCTGGGACATTCGATGGGCGGTCTTCTCACCCAGCAGCTGGCCGCCGAAACCCGGCCGGCCGGTCTCATCCTGCTGGCGACTGCTGCCTCGGCCCAAGCCGGCGCCTGGGGCGCGCGCCATGGCTGGGCGACGGTCCCGACATTCTGGGCGATCTGCAGCCGCTGGCGCTGGTGGGACAAGCCGACCCGGATTGGCAATGCCGCCGCGCGTTACGGAATCTTCAACGACGTTCCCGAAGAGGAAATCATTCCGGCCCTCGCGGATCTGTGCTGGGATTCCGGCACGGCGCTGCGGGAAATGGCGCTGCCGCTGCTCGATCCGCAGAAATCCGCCAGCGTCCCCTACCACCGCCTGACCATGCCGGCACTGGTGCTGACCGGGCTGGACGATCACGCCGTTCCAGCCACGGTCTCGCGGCGCACCGCCCGATTGCTGAGCCAGGCCGGCAGCCGTGTCGATTACGCGGAATGGCCGAATGTCGGCCACTGGCTGTTTCACGATGCCGTGCGGCCGCGACTGGTCAGCGCCATTGCCCATTTTCTCGCCACGCTGACTGGCCAGAGTGCCGCCTAGAGCGGAACATGCTCCAGGAAGGAATTTTCAGTGCCCACCACTCCGTCCCCCGAAACCGTCTGGCTGTCCGTGCCGGGCGGGCGCGTCCACACGCTGCAATGGGGCAGGGGGCCACGGCTGCTGTTCACCCATGCGACAGGCATGTGCGCACGCGCCTATGTCGATCTGCTGGGGCCGCTGGGGGAAATGTTCCGAATCATTGCCGCCGATGCCCGCGGCCATGGCCGGACCGAGTTGCCAATGGATCCGGACAGCATTCCGACAGACTGGAAAATCTTTCGGCAGGATATCGTCCATATCGTCGACGCGCTGGGCGGCGGCCCGCTCCTGCTCGCCGGCCACAGCTTTGGCGCCACCACGGCGTTCGAAGCCGCTGCAACCCATCCGGGGCTGGCATCGGCCGTCTGCCTGATCGAACCGCCATTCGTGCCTTTTGCCCTGGCGCAAGACCATAGCCGCCGCCGTCAGGCCGGCGAGAAACTTCCGATTCCGCTGGCCGATCAGGCCGCACGGCGGCGCAGCCATTTCGACAGCCGTCAGGCCGCGCACGACCGCTTTCAGGGACGCGGCGTGTTCCACGGCTGGCCGGAAAGCGCCTTTGCCGGCTATATCGCCGACGGCCTGCGGCCGGATGGTGATTCCGTGCGCCTAGCCTGCCTGCCCGCAGTCGAATCCAGTGTCTACCGCGGCATTTCCACCAGCTTTGAATCGAGCATCAAGGCCGCCGATTTTCCAATCACGCTGCTGCTTGGATCAGAGGACAGCACCGTCCGGTCGGCGGAAGTAAACCGCATCCGCGAGCTGCAGCCAGCCGCCCGCATCGAGCGCTTTTCCGGCACCGGCCATTTCCTGCCGGTCACCCACCCGCAATTGATCCGCCCCCATCTCGAAGCCCTGCTTCAGGACGCCACTGCCGACAGATAAAGGATCTGCACTTCGACCGGGACCCGGCCGTCCGCATCCGCGCCGCTGGCAAACGCCTGTTCCGCCAGCGCCCAGCGCGCCGGCGTCATCAGCCCGCGCGGCCGCGCCATCAGCCAGCCGCTGTCGCCATGGGCGCGCGCATCGCGGGCGAAATCCGCCAGATTGCGATAGCGCAGGGTCAGGCTTTCGACTTCCGCGACTGGCTGGCGCAGCCCCGCGCGCAACAGCAATGGCGCCGCTTCGCGCGGGTCGATGGTCGGGCCAACGCGCGGCGGCACACCGCGATCGCCAGCAATATCGGCTTCCAGAAACGCATCCCGCACCGCCGCCAGCGAAAAGCCGGCAGGCAGCGCGGCCTGAAACCGGCCGCCTTTCTTCAGCATGCGCCGCACCAGCGCAAAGGCGCCCGGCAAGTCATTCACGCCATGCAGAGTCATGAATGCCGTCACCCGGGCAAAGCGGGCATTGGCGAAATGCGGCGCATCCTCCGCGCCACAAAGGCAAAGCGGGCCATGCCGCTGCGCCAATACCGGCGAAGGATCGAGGCCAATGGCGCCGGCGGGCGGCGGCAACAGCAAACCGATGCGCAGTTCCGGCCCGGCGATGCCCGGCCCCAGCAATGCAGCGCGCGCCAGAAGCTCGGTTTCGACATGCCGCAGCAATTGTTCACGCCCGGCGATCAGCCCGGCCGCCCGGTCGCGGGCGCGGCGGCGCGCGGCATCGTCAAAGGGGCGCGCATTTGCGGAAAGCGGCTGGGGGGAAATCGGGTCTGCCATCTCGTCAGCGCCTGTCTAACCGGCTACACTGGCGGGCGCCATGGCTGCAACCCGCCTTTTTGTCGAAAGTGTGAAGAAAGGTCTGGGGGCATTCGCGGATCTGGTCATGCCGCCGGCCTGCCTCGCCTGCAAGACGCCCGTCGCCACCGCGCTCAGCCTGTGCCCCGATTGCTGGGCCAGCCTGCCGGTCATCGGCGATTGCTGCTGCATCCAGTGCGGCGTGCCGCTGCCAACCGAATGGCAGACCGAATCGCATTGCCTCGAATGTATCCGCAAACCGCCGCCCTTTACCCAGTCGCGCGCGCCCTATGCCTATGATGGCGCCGCGCGCCAGATCATGCTTGGCTTCAAGAACGGCCGCGCTGCCTGGAGCCCGGTGATGGCCCGCGCCATGGCGCGCATGGCACCGGAATGGATCGCGCCAGGCCGAATCCTGCTGCCGGTGCCGCTGCACCGCTGGCGACTGGCGCGACGCGGCTATAATCAGGCGCTGCTGCTGGCGCAGCAACTGCGCGACATGGGTGGCGCCACGCTTGGCCGCGACTGGTTATTGCGCATCCGCAACACCCGCACCACCCGCGGCATGACCCGCAGCCAGCGCCAGCGCAATACCGCCGGCGCATTCCGGGTGCATCCGGCCGCCGCCAGCCGGCTGCGCGATGCCGACATTACCCTCATTGATGACGTGATGACGACAGGGGCAACGGCCGCCGCCTGCGCCCGCACTCTGTTGCGCGCAGGCGCCCGCCAGGTCGACGTGCTTACTTATGCACGGGTTGCGGCCGTCCCTCACGCACCATATCTGGATATGGATCCAATATGGGAAAATCATGACCAAAGTTGAAATATATACCAAATTGTTCTGCCCCTATTGCACGCACGCCAAGGCGCTGCTGCGGTCCAAGGGCGTAGAGTTCGAGGAAACCGATATCACCATGAATCCGGGCAAGCGCGCCGAAATGCTGGACCGCGCCGAAGGCCGGACGACGGTGCCGCAGATCTTCATCGACGGCCGTGGCATTGGCGGCTGTGACGAACTTGTGGCGCTCGACCGGGCGGGTGAACTGGACCCGCTGCTGCAGGCATGATTCGCGCCGGCATCATCCAGACCCGCACTGGCATCGACCCCGGGGCCAATGCCAAAAGCCTTGCGGCTGCGGTCGATGATCTGGCTGGCCGCGGCGCGGAAATCGTCTTCACGCCGGAAATGTGCGGCCTGCTGGACCGCAATTCGGCGCGACTGCGACAATCCGTCCGCGACGAAGCCGGGGACCCGACGCTTACGGCTATGCGCGAAGCAGCGCGCCGTCATGGGCTGGTGATCGCCATTGGCTCGCTTGCCATCCGCGATGCCGCCACCGACACCCAGCTTGCCAACCGCAGCTTCGTCATCGGCCAAGACGGCGAGATTCTCGCCCGCTATGACAAGATGCACCTGTTCGATGTCACTTTGCCCAATGGCGAGGAATATCGCGAATCCAGAGGCTTTCGCAGCGGCGACCAGACGATGCTGGTGAAACTGCCGATGGCCTGTCTTGGCCTTACCATCTGCTATGATCTGCGCTTTCCGCAACTGCATGCCGCGCTGGCCCGCAGCGGCGCCCAGATCATTGCCCAGCCGGCATCCTTCACCGTGCCGACCGGTCAGGCGCACTGGCATGTGCTGCTGCGCGCCCGCGCCATCGAAACCGGCGCATTCGTCATTGCCGCGGCGCAAAGCGGCCAGCATGAAGACGGCCGGCAGACCTATGGCCATTCGCTGGTGGTCAATCCCTGGGGCGAAGTCATCCTCGACATGGGGGACGCCCCCGGCACGGCGCTGGTCGAAATCGACCTCGATGAAGTGACGGCCGCGCGCGCCCGAATCCCCAGCCTGCAGCATGCCCGCCCGATCCCCGCCCCGCAAATCTTCGATGGCCGACACACAGGTGCGCCATGATCGTCTTTGACCTGCGCTGCAGCAATGGCCATGTCTTTGAAGCCTGGTTCGGATCCACGGCGGATTATGATTCACAACAAGAACGCGGGCTGGTGGAATGCCCGATCTGCGCTTCGAAAAGCGTCGAAAAGGCCGTGATGGCGCCCGCCATCGGCGCCAAGAGCAACCAGCAAAGCGCGGATGACCAACGCAAGTCGGAATTGCAGCGGCTGGCGGCATTTCAAGCGAAACTGGAAGAAAACAGCGACTATGTCGGCCGCGACTTCGCCCGCGAAGCGCGCGCCCGGCACGCGCGCGGCGAATTGCAGCAAGGCCAGCGCGGCCTGATTGGCGAAGCAACGCTTGCCGATGCAGCAGAACTGATCGACGACGGCATCCCGGTCCACCCGTTGCCCTTCCGCTCCCGCCGCGCGGCCGACGCCTGAGAGCCGAGACAGCGCTTGCAGCCCCCCAGGCTTTGCCGCTAGGGCCGGGGCACGGTCCCGTAGCTCAGCCGGATAGAGCGGCGGTTTCCTAAACCGTAGGCCACAGGTTCGAATCCTGTCGGGACCGCCAATAAGCTATTTATATTATTCCATTATATCAAAGACAATCGGCGGCCCGCCGGAGCATATTGCCAATTGTCTGTTGTGCTGTTGGACTGCTCGGCAAATGCGTCCACTGCTAGAAGCGGAACTGCGTCCACAAGCCGATTTCGTCATAGCTGCCTCTGTCGACACCGCCGATGGTGCCGTTCGAGGTGCGCACAAAGCCATTGTTGACGCGTTCACGCTTATAGACGAGTGCCAGATCCACGCCCTGCATGACGTCGTAATTGACGCCGACGTTGAAATAATCGTCATCCAGCGCAGGATTGCTTTTCTGGTCCGGATTCACCCAGTCATAGCGGCCAAACAGCGCCAGTTTCGGCGCAAATGCATAGGATCCGAATACCGACCAGCCGCTGGTCTTGTCTTCGAAACTGGTGGTTACGTTGTTCCAGTTGCGCGCTGCGAAATATTCGACTCCGCCGCGCAGCCGCGCCCCGGCATAGCCCAGCAGTGCATTCACCCGGGTTGCGCGATGTGATGTCACATTCGTCGCCGAACTCTTGCCGAGTTTGCCACTATAGCCGCCGACCGCCAGAAACAGATTCCGGACCGGCTGGACGCTGATCCGGCCTTCGAGGTCGATGGTATCCGAATCGCGCGACAAGGTCTTGTAGCCAGCGCCATTCAGGGCGGAGGCGGCATAGCTGACGAGGCCATCGCCAAATGTGCCGCCGATGTGCACGCCCCAGTCTGCCGAAGTGCCGTATCTGGTGCGATCAACCAGCACATTCTCGACAAAGCGGTAGCCGTAGATGCCCTCGACGAAGGGCACCCAGGGCGTGTCGGCCGCGCCGACCCGGACGAAGAATTCCGGCGCCAGCCGGGCTTGCACATAGGCTTTCTTCACATAGAGCAGAACATCCTTGTCGGTGCCGCCGGAATTGTAGCGAAAATCGGTGGTCAGATTCGCTGACAGCATGTCGTCAAACTTATGGTCGAGCGTGACATAAAAGCGTTTGACGTCAGTTCGCGCGCCAGACTGGCTTTGCTTGCTGCCATCCGATTTCTGGCTGATGTGACTGAGAGTGAAATAGACCCGGCCGCCGATTTTGGTATCGGCAGTCCAGTCGGATTTTGCTGCCACTTGTTGTGCGGCAGGTGCTGGAGCAGCCGCCGGGACAGCCGCCGGAGCAGCCACATGGACCGCCGCCGGGACACTCGCCCGTGCTTCGATTGCATCGAGCCGCGCCTGCAGTGCCTGTATTTCCGCCCGCAGCTGCGCTATTTCCGAATCCCTGTCCTCGGCGCGTGCCGCCTTGGCGCCGGAGTTGTGCGTATCATGCCGGGGCTGAGTCTGCGCCTGGGCCGGGGCGATGATTGCCAGAACAGCAGCGCCCATCAGCAGGGCAAAAACGCGGATGTCCTTCAATTCGCTCACTCTCTAGTGTCACATAAGTGTTTCCGGAGCCGAATATTGATGGCCGAATGACAGGAAAGTTGCAATTTGA
>CAZIAA010000018.1:0-11922 GCA_964537365.1 uncultured Sandaracinobacter sp. | reverse complement strand
TCGGTGAACCAGGGCAGGATCTGCATGCCCGGATTGGCCAGTTCCCAGCGCATGAAGCCGGACAATAGCGCCCCCACCACGCCGGCGATCATGGCGCCGATCAGATAGAGCGTGCCGATATCCTTGTGGTTGGTGGACAGGAACCAGCGGGCGAAGAAGCCCGGCTTGTGGTCATGATCCTCATGCGCGTCATCTGCTGCTTGCAGATTGCTTGGTTCTGCGATCGTCGCCATTTCAACTATCCTTCTCAGGCAGCAGACGCGTCAGTTGCGTCAACGCCGGCATTTGCCTGGCTCGAATTGTCCGGGCTTGCGGATTGCGCTGCTTCGGCAATGGCAATTCCGGGGCCGGTCGGTTCAATCCCGTCCTCTTTCTGCTTCATGCGCACCCAGCGCTTGAAGTCTTCTTCGGAGAGCGCTTCGACTGCAATCGGCATGAAGGCGTGGCGGGTTCCGCACAGTTCCGAGCATTGTCCGTAATAGACTCCGGGCTTGTCAATCTGGAACCAGGTCTGATTGATGATTCCGGGGACGGCGTCCATCTTCACCCACAGGCTGGGCACGGCAAAGCTGTGGATGACGTCACTGGCGGTTATCAGCACCTTCACCACCTTGCCGACAGGCACGACGATGCGGTTGTCGACATCGAGCAGATAGGGATCGCCATTCGCCTCGGCTTCATCCTTTTCCAGCATGATGGAATCAAAGCTGATGTCGCCATAGTCCGGATACTCATAGCTCCAGTACCATTGGTGGCCGGTGACCTTCAATGTCAGCTCGGTGCCAGGCACATTATATTGCTTGGCGACCAGCCGGAAGCTCGGGAATGCCAGCGCCAGCAGAATCAATGCCGGCACCAGAGTCCAGATGACTTCGATGGTGACGTTATGGGCGCGCTTGCTCGGGGTTTCGACGGCGCCGGCACGATAGCGATACGAACACCACAGCAGCAGCACGACAACCAGCAGCGAAATGAAGATGATCACCGGGTTGAGGAGATAGTCGGTCATGAAGCGGGCCTGATGCCCGACGGGGGTCACCGGGGCCTGGAAGTTGATCTCCTTGGGCCGGGGCTGGCCGACTTCGGGGTTGGCCTTTGACCGGGTATAGCCAGCGAGGGCGTCCGGCTGGGTAATGTCTGCCGGGGCGGCAGTGGCTGCCATCGGTTGTGACAGCGCCGGCGCATTGTCCACAGCTGTTGCGTCCTGAGCGGGGGCGACGCTGGCCAGCGCCAGTGCAGCGACCACCGCCATGCTTTTCAAGCCGGCCTTCATAGCCTGTCTCATTCCTGTGTCCTTATGCCGCGGGATTCGCATGATTAGGCCCGCTCTAACGAACGCGCAGCTATCCGACAAGCATGGCCTGCGGATTTTTCCGGCAGCAGCATTTATATCCGCCCGCGTCAGGGACGGGCAGAGCGGCGATACAGGCGTTCGATGGCGGGGCAAATTCCCCGGCGAAGGCCGCTTTTCCCGGCCTTGCCGATCCGCTAATGACTGCGCAATGAACCGCTTTACCGTCAATGGCGTGCCCATCGAATACAAGCTGCCGGCCGATACACCGCTGCTCTGGGCCTTGCGCGATGCTTCCAATCTGACCGGCACCCGCTATGGCTGCGACAGCGGCGAATGCGGCGCCTGCACCGTGCATGTTGATGGCGAGGCGCGATTGAGCTGTCAGGTCCGGATCGGCGATATCGAAGGCAGCTTCGTCACCACCATCGAGGGACTGTCCGCGAATGGCCCGCACGCGCTGCAACAGGCCTTTCTGGAACGCCAGGTGCCGCAATGCGGATTCTGCACATCCGGCATGATCATGGCCGCCGCCGCCATGCTGCGGGAAAAGCCTGATTCGTCGCGGGCGGAGATCCGCGCCCGCATCCGCAACATCTGCCGTTGCGGCGCTTATGCCCGGACCGAAGCCGCCATCCTGCAGGCCGCGGAGAGCTTGCGCGGGCGCTGATCGAGAGGCCGAAAGGCGCAGCAGGGGCGCCGGAAAGCAGGTTTCCGGCGCCCTGTCTGTTTGGCGGCCTGCTTGCCCGGCTCAGAGGTCGGCGTGATGTGCGTTTCCGCCTTCGCCCCCGGATGGGTGATTGCGCCCAGATAGGCCGGGCCGACGGTCTGACTGTAGCGATAGAGCGCGCCGGACTGATAGTCGTTCTTCCGTGGCTGCCAGTGCTTGCGGCGCTCTGTCAGGATGCTGTCGTCGACCAGCAGGTCGATGGTGCCGGCGTCGGCGTCGATGCGGATGATGTCGCCATTTTCCACCAGCGCGATCGGCCCGCCCTCGGCGGCTTCCGGCCCGACATGGCCGATGCAGAAACCACGCGTTGCACCGGAAAAACGGCCATCGGTGATGAGCGCCACGGAATCGCCCATGCCCTGACCATAGAGCGCGGCGGTCGTCGCCAGCATTTCGCGCATGCCGGGGCCACCCTTTGGCCCTTCATAGCGGATCACCAGCACTTCGCCTTGCTTGTATTCGCGGCGTTCGACTGCAGCGAAGCAGTCTTCCTCGCAATCGAACACGCGCGCCGGGCCTTCGAAGAAATGCGTGTCCATACCGGCCACCTTCACGATTGCGCCATCGGGGGCAAGGCTGCCGCGCAGACCCACAACGCCGCCCGTTGACGTGATCGGATTGCTGACCGGGCGGATCACTTTCTGTTCGGGGTTCCAGGTGATTTCCTGCAGATTTTCCGCCAGCGTCCTGCCGGTCACGGTCATGCAGTCGCCGTGCAGAAGACCGGCTTCGAGCATGGTTTTCATCACCATGTAAATGCCGCCGGCGTCGAACATGTCGCGCGCGACATATTTGCCGCCGGGCTTCAGATCGGCGATATAGGGCGTGGATTTGAAGATGCGGGCAACATCGAACAGCGAGAAATCCAGCCCGGCTTCATTCGCCATGGCCGGCAGATGCAGCGCTGCATTGGTGGATCCGCCAGTGGCGGCCACCACCCGCGCTGCATTCTCAAAGGCCTCGATGGTGCAGATATCGCGCGGGCGGATGTTCCTTTCCAGAATGTGCATGACCGCGCGGCCGGCTTCGCGGGCATATTCCTCGCGGCTGTCATAGACAGCGGGCGCCATGTTGCAGTTGGGCAGGGACAAGCCAATGGCTTCGGCGACGCAGGCCATGGTGTTGGCGGTGTACTGGCCGCCACAGGCGCCGGCGCCGGGGCAGGCGCAATGCTCCAGTTTGGTCAGTTCCTCCAGCGACTGGTTGCCGGCTTCATACTGGCCGACGGCTTCGAACACGTCCTGCACGGTGACGTCACGGCCCTGAAACCGGCCGGGCAGGATCGAGCCGCCATAGACAAACACCGATGGCACATTGAGGCGCAGCATCGCCATCATCATGCCGGGCAGCGATTTGTCGCAGCCGGCAAAAGTGACGAGTGCGTCATAGCAATGCCCCCGCACCGACAGTTCCACCGAATCGGCAATCACTTCCCGGCTCACCAGCGAGGACTTCATGCCCTGATGGCCCATGGCAATGCCGTCCGTGACGGTGATGGTGTTGAACCGGCGCGGCGTGCCGCCGGCTTCGATCACGCCATCACGGGCATAATCCGCCTGTTCATCGAGGGTGAAATTGCATGGCGCGGAATCATTGCCGGCGGAGGCGACGCCGACGAACGGCCGGGCAATATCGGCATCGGTCAGCCCCATGGCATAATAATAGCTGCGGTGCGGCGCGCGGGCCGGCCCCACCGTCACATGACGGCTGGGAAGCTTTGACTTGTCGAATGGCATGGACAATCCTTTCGCTGCCGCCTTTCGCGCCGGCGCGTTGTCGCGTCAACCTTGAAGCTCGTCGCAGCCGCTTTGCACAGGGGCTTGCTGCTTCTCTGCCTGCAGGGGTATCACTGCGGCAAATTTCCAGAGAATAAAGGGGCTGCAATGGCGCGTCGCTATTTTGGCACGGATGGTATTCGGGGGCGGGCAAACGGGCCGGTCATGAATCCGGCGCTGGCGATGAAGGTCGGCCAGGCAGCCGGGCATCTGGTGCGCGGCGCTGACCGCCGGCATCGGGTCCTGATCGGCAAGGATACGCGGCTGTCGGGTTATATGCTGGAACAGGCGCTGACCGCTGGTTTCACCAGCGTTGGCGTCGATGTCGTGCAGGTCGGGCCGATGCCGACGCCGGCGGTGGCGCTGCTGACACGGGAAATGCGCGCCGATCTGGGGGTAATGCTGTCGGCCAGTCACAACCCCTATCACGACAATGGAATCAAGCTGTTCGGCGCCGATGGCTACAAACTGTCGGATGCGCAGGAAAGCCGCATCGAGGAATTGCTGGATGTGGATATTGATCTGGCGGATGCAGCACGGATCGGGCGGGCGCGGCGCATCGACGATGCCAGCGGGCGCTATATTCACGCGGCGAAATCGACTTTCCCGGAAAGTCTTGCGCTGGATGCTCTGAAGATCGTGCTGGATTGTGCCCATGGTGCGGCCTGGCGCATTGCGCCGACCATCTTTGCCGAACTGGGCGCCGATGTCGTTGCCATCGGGGTGTCGCCGGATGGTTTCAACATCAACAATCAGGTGGGATCGACATATCCGGCAACACTGGCGGCGCAAGTGGTGGAATCGGGGGCGGATATCGGCCTTGCGCTGGATGGCGATGCCGACCGGCTGATCATGGTCGATGAAAAGGGCCAGGTCGTCGATGGTGACCAGCTGATGGCGGCCATTGCCCGCAGCCAGTTGCGCAATGGCCTGCTGAAAGGCGGCGCCGTGGTCACCACGGTGATGTCCAACATGGGGCTGGAAAAATTCCTCGAGGGGCTGTCGCTGGCCATGATCCGCACGGCCGTCGGGGATCGGCATGTGCTGGCCGAAATGCGGCTGCGCGGCTGCAATCTTGGCGGCGAGCAGTCCGGCCACATCATCCTGAGCGACCATGCCACCACCGGCGACGGCATTCTGGCGGCCTTACAGGTGCTGGCGGTTCTGGTGGCGGACGGCCGCCCGGCCAGCGAAGTGCTGAACTGTTTTGCACCCTGGCCGCAATTGCTGCGCAATGTTCCGGCCGATCCCGGGGTATTGGAAAATCCGGCTGTCCGGCAGGCAATTGCAGCGGCCGAGCAGGGCCTGGCCGGGCGCGGCCGCCTGCTGGTGCGCAAATCCGGCACCGAGCCATTGATTCGAGTGATGGCGGAAGGGCTGGATGATGCGCTGGTGGAGCAGATGGTCAGTTCCGTTTGCGCCGCCGTGGCCACGGCATGATTGCCCGGGTGCTCGCCATTGCCGGCTCGGATTCGGGTGGCGGCGCCGGGATTCAGGCGGATATCAAGACCATCACCATGCTCGGCGGCTATGCCATGACGGCGGTTACGGCGATCACGGTGCAGAACACCCTGGGGGTGACGGCGGTGCACGCCATCCCGGACGAGATCGTGCAGGGGCAGATTCGCGCCGTGGTCGACGATATTGGAGTCGACGCCATCAAGATCGGCATGCTGGGCAATGCCGCAACCATTGCCGCGGTTGCAGAGGCGTTGGATGCAGTCGCCGAGGTGCCAATTGTGCTCGATCCGGTGATGGTGGCGAAGGGCGGCAGCCGGCTGCTGGAAGCCGGGGCGATTTCCGCCCTGAAGGCCGGTTTATTGTCGCGGGCGGCACTGGTGACGCCGAACGCCCCGGAACTTGCAGTGCTGACCGGCCGCGACGTGCGCACGGAAACCGAAATGCTGCGGGCGGGGCGCGCATTGCTGCGGGCGGGTGCTGCGGCGGTGCTGGCCAAGGGCGGGCATCTGCAAGGAGACACCGTCGCCGACTGGCTGCTGACGGCAGAGGCCGAAACACGCTTTGCCGCGCCGCGCCGCGACACCCCGCACACCCATGGCACCGGCTGCACATTGTCCAGTGCCGTGGCGACCGGGTTGGCCAAGGGCCTTTCACTGGTCGAAGCGGTTGCCGAAGCGCGTGATTACCTGCAAGCGGCGATGGATGCCGCACCGGGTCTTGGCCGGGGGCACGGCCCGCTCGGGCATAATTTCGCGCTGCTGTGACCGCTGTGCCATCCGGTCTGCAATGGGGTCTGGAAGCCGAATTCCCGGGGCAGGTGTTTGGCGTCGACGAAGTCGGGCGCGGGCCGTTGGCGGGGCCGGTTGTGGCGGCGGCGGTGTGCCTGTCGCCGGCAACGCTGCCGGCCGGGCTGAATGATTCCAAGCGCCTGTCGGAACAGCGCCGCAATACCATTGCCGCGGCCTTGCAGCATGTCGCCATTGCCGAAGCTTCGGTTGCCGAGATCGATGCCCTGAACATCCTGCAGGCCAGCCATCTGGCCATGGCGCGCGCGATTGAGATGCTGGCCCGCCGCATCGGGCCGCCGGTCATGGTGCTGGTGGATGGCCGCTTTCTGCCGACGATGGACTTTCCCGGCCGCGCCATCATTGCCGGCGACTCCAAAATCGCCTCGATTGCCGCTGCGTCGATTGCCGCCAAGGTCGCGCGCGACCAGGAAATGTTGCGCCTGGATGCGGAATGCCCCGGCTATGACTGGGCGCGCAACAAGGGCTATCCGACACGCACGCACCGGCAGGCATTGGCGGAACTGGGGATCAGCCCGCACCACCGGCGGTCTTTTGCGCCGGTCCGACAACAATTGGAAAAATCCGGCTTTTGAGTCTTTTTGGCAACAGCCGCCAGATATGGTGGTCTGCGACTCGAGCGGGACTCTGCATGTTGTGGCGGCGAGGAATTTACCGATCTTCTCAATCCTTGTTTCAGGAGTCTCCTCTAAGCCAATGACTTGACGCTGGAATCTTTTCCTTGCCATCTGCCGGCGAACGGGAATTCTGGCAAAAAGGGTGGCAGGTGAAACAGAAAGTGCAGGCAGCGGGGGAAGCTTTTGCCGATCGGCTGATCATTGGCGACAGCATTGCCGAAATGGCGAAAATACCAGCGGAAAGCGTCGATCTGGTGTTCGCCGATCCGCCCTATAACCTGCAGCTGGGCGGCGATCTGACCCGGCCGGATGGCAGCCATGTCGATGCCGTCACCGACAGCTGGGACCGGTTTCAGAGCTTTGCCGAATATGATTCATTCACCCGCGCCTGGCTGACCGAGGCGCGGCGGCTGATGAAGCCCGATGCCGGGCTGTGGGTGATCGGCACCTATCACAATATCTTCCGGGTGGGCGCCATGCTGCAGGATCTGGGCTTCTGGGTGCTGAACGACATTGTCTGGCGCAAGGCCAATCCAATGCCGAATTTTCGCGGCACCCGTTTCACCAACGCCCATGAAACCCTGATCTGGGCAGCGAAAAGCCAGCATGCGCGGCCGGTGTTCAATTACCGCGCGATGAAATCCCTGAACGAGGACCGGCAGATGCGTTCCGACTGGGTGCTGCCGATCTGTTCGGGCGCGGAACGGCTGAAGGTGGACGGCGTGAAGGCGCATCCGACGCAAAAGCCGGAAGCGCTGTTGCACCGGATCCTGCTGGCGTCGAGCAACGAAGGCGATGTCGTGTTCGATCCGTTTTTCGGCACCGGCACCACCGGCGCGGTCGCCAAGCGGCTGGGCCGGCGCTGGCTCGGGATCGAGCGCGAAGAAAAATACGCCCGTGTGGCGCAGGCCCGGGTTTCCGCAGTGCAGCCTCTGCCGGAAGCGGAACGGGTGGTCACGCCGGAAGCGCGCTCGGCGCCGCGCGTGCCTTTTGGCGCGCTGGTGGAAACCGGCATGCTGGATCCGGGCGCATTGCTGACCGACCGCAAGCGCCGCCACCGGGCGCGGGTGCGGGCGGATGGCAGTCTGGCGCTGGTCGGCGGCCCGCAAAGCAGCCGTTCAGGCTCCATCCACCAGCTGGGCGCGGCGGTGCAGGGGCTGGCGTCCTGCAATGGCTGGACCTTCTGGCATGTGGAATCCAAGGGCAGTCTGGTGCCGCTGGATCAGATGCGCGAAAATTATCGTGCCCGCACCAGCGCCCGGCCTGTCGGCTGAACTGTGCTGGCCTTTGTCCGGGCCGGGCGTCAATCCGGGTCTGGCATCGGCGGCATTTCGGAATCGCTTTCGTGCACATGGACAATGCCGCGCGCAATTTCGCTGTGCCGGTAACCATAGAGAAAATAGACGACGAGGCCGATGGCACCCCAGATCGGCAGCACCAGGATCGCCCGCAGCGGCAGAGAGACATAAAGGAAGATGCAGCCGGCGATGGTGAGCGGCGCGACCAGCCAGACGAGGGGCGCCCGGAAAGACCGTTTCCAGTGTGGTCGCGTGCGGCGCAGAATGAGGACCGACACCGCCACCATGGTGAACGCAAACAGCGTTCCGGCATTGGAAATGGCGGCCAGCTGCCCGACCGGCAGAAAGGCCGCAGTGAACATCACGACCGTCCCGGTGATGATGGTGATGATATGCGGAGTCTGCCATTTCGGGTGGATCGTCGACAGCCGTTCCGGCAGCAGGCCATCGCGCGACATCACGAAGAATATCCGCGTTTGTCCATAAAGCATGACCAGAATGACCGAAGGCAGCGCCAGAAAAGCAGCGAGGCCAATCAGATTGCCGAAATTCAGATGCCCCATGGCGCGCAATACATGCGCCAGCGCTTCATTCGAGCAGGACACCGGCTGGGCGCCAAAGCCCGCCAGTTCATTGCAGCGCGCCGAAAGCTCGACCGAGCCCGGACTGAGCCAGTTGCCAACTGCGTCGAACACTGGCTGCGCCCCCAGTGGAGAACCAATGACACCGGCTGCGACCAGCACATAATAAATGGTGCAGATACCAAGCGCGCCGAGCAGGCCCAATGGCACATTGCGCTGCGGGTTGATGGTTTCTTCGGCGGCGGTCGACACTGCGTCAAAGCCGACATAGGCAAAGAAGATCGACGCTGCTGCTGCCGATACGCCGGCCGCGCCCAGCGGCGCGAAAGGCTGGAAATGGTCCATCTGCATGACCGGCACGGCAAGCACGACAAAAGCGGTCAGCGCCGCCACCTTGATGGTCACGAGCACGGTGTTGACGCGGACGCTTTCGCGGGTGCCCAGAACCAGCAGCCAGGTGATGAGCAGGGCGATGCAGACCGCCGGCAGATTGACGAAGCCCTGCGCATAGGGGCCATTCACCAGCGCATAGGGCAGTTCGATCCCGAACCAGCCTTTCAGCTGGCCGACAAAATAGCCCGACCAGCCGACCGAGACGGCCGATGCCGCAACGGCATATTCCAGGATAAGCGACCAGCCGACCATCCAGGCCAGCAATTCCCCCATGACGGCATAGGTGTAGGTATAGGCCGAGCCGGCCACCGGCACCATGGACGCGATTTCCGAATAGCACAGCGCGGCCACGCCACAGACCATCGCTGCCAGCACGAAACTTAGCATCATGCCCGGGCCAGCCAGCTGCGTTGCTTCGGAGGTAAGGACGAAGATTCCGGTGCCAATGACGGCGCCAACCCCCAGCAAGGTCAGTTGCCAGGCCCCCATGGACCGCTTCAGCGCCTTGTGTTCGGCGGTTGCCAGAATGGCTTCCAGCGGCTTGACGCGCCAGGACATGAATTTTTCTCCCCCCGGGAAAATCGGGCCCGTTGACCGGCGCCTCGGCAGAGTAATGGATAGCCGCCGGTTGCCCGGCGGTTATCCGTTATTGGCCTGGTACCAGCATGGCACCAAGCGGACGGCCGGCAAAGATATGGATATGCAGATGCGGTACTTCCTGATGCGCGTCGGTGCCGGAATTGGCCAGAATCCGGTAGCCGTCCTTTTCCAGTCCGAGTTGGCGGGCAGTTTCACCGACGGCGCGCCAGAATCCGCTTTGCAGATCATCCGGTGCGTCGACGGTGAAGTCCGCCAGACTGACATAGCGCCCCTTGGGAATCACCAGGACATGAATCGGTGCCTGCGGATTGATGTCATGAAAGGCGAGGGCGTATTCGTTTTCGAAGACCTTTTTGGCGGGCAGTTCGTCACGCAGGATTTTCGCGAAGATATTATTGTCATCATAAGGCGTGCCGTTTTTGACCACCATCCAGTGCCTCCCGTTTCAAGCCGTACAAAGCTGTCCGCTAAAGCTGGCGCGAATTCTTTTCCGCAATTCCGGATTGACCTTCCCGGCGTTCCAGCTCGGCGCGAACCTGATCAAGCTTAATGCCGCGATGGCCGAGCAGGATCAACAGGTGAAACAGCAGGTCGGCGGATTCGCCGATCAGCGCAGCATCATCCTCGGCAATGGCGGCGATCACGGTTTCCACGGCTTCCTCGCCAAGTTTCTCGGCCAGTTTCAGCCGACCCTTGGCGAGTTTCCGGGCAATATAACTGGTTTCCGGATTTCCTCTGCGGCTGCGCTCGGCAATCCGGACTTCCAGGCGATCGAAAATATCGTCCATCACGATCTGACGGAGACGCCGGCATCGGCCAGAGCCTTTTTGGCTTCGGCAATCGTGGCCTTGCCAAAGTGGAACAGGCTGGCGGCCAGAACCGCCGAAGCGCCGCCTTCGACAGCACCGGCAACGAGATCGTCGACACTGCCGACCCCGCCCGAGGCGACGACCGGAATGCGGACGGCCGAACTGACCGCGCGCAATTGCGGAATGTCATAGCCGTTCTGCATGCCGTCGCGGTCGATCGAAGTCAGCAACACTTCGCCGGCGCCCAGATCTTCCATTTGCCGGGCAAATTCGACGGCATCGATGCCGGTGCGGCGGGTGCCGCCGTGTGTAACCACTTCCCAGTGGGTATCATCCATACTGGCGGTGTCGATGGCGACGGTGATGCGTTCCTTGCCGAAGCGCCTGGCCATTTCGCCAATCAGCGCCGGGCGTGCGACTGCGGCTGAATTGATCGAGACGCGATCAGCGCCTGCTTCCAGCAGCCGGTCGGCGTCCTCGATGCTGCGGATGCCACCGCCCACCGTCAGCGGCACGGTTGCAGCGGCGGCGACGCGGCGCACGGCGTCGACCAGAGTCGGGCGATTTTCGAGCGTCGCTGCAATGTCGAGAAAGGCCAGCTCATCGGCGCCCTCGCGGCAATAATGGGTGGCCGCTTCGACCGGATCGGCGGCGTCGCGCATGTTGACGAATTTCACGCCCTTCACCACTCTGCCATTGGCAAAGTCCAGGCAGGGAATTACTCGAACCGTTGTTGTCATCGTGCTGCCTCCAGTGCGGCTTTGAGGTCGATGCGCCCGTCATAGATCGCGCGTCCAGTGATCACGCCCTCGATCCCCGGAGTCTTGCGCAGGCGTGTGATCTCGGCGAGATCCGCAAGCCCTCCGGAGGCAATCACTGGCAGATCAACCGCATGCGCAAGCGCCGCCGTTGCGTCGAGGTTGATCCCTTTCAGAAGCCCGTCACGGCCGACGTCGGTAAACAGCAGGGCGGCAACACCTGCATCTTCGAAACGTCGTCCCATGTCGGCAACAGGTATGTCGGAGACATCGGCCCAGCCATGCGTTGCCACCATGCCATCACGCGCATCGACGGCGATGACGATGGCGCCCGGATGGTCGTTGGCGGCAGCCCGCACGAGGGCCGGATTGGTGAGCGCGGCGGTGCCGATGATGACGCGGGCGACACCCAGCCGGAACCAGCGTTCGATTGCGGTCAGCGTGCGGATGCCGCCGCCGACCTGAACTTTGGCGCCGGTCGCGGCCAGAATGGATTCGACGGCGCGGGCGTTGCGCGCTTCGCCGGCAAAGGCGCCATCGAGGTCGACCACATGCAGCCAGCGGGCGCCGGCGGCATCGAACACGCGGGCCTGCGCCGCGGGATCTTCGGCATAGACGGTGGCGCGCGCCATATCGCCTTCGGCAAGGCGCACCACCTGACCGTCTTTCAGATCAATTGCAGGGTAGATGACAAATGACATCGTCGGTCCCAATCGGGCGAAAAAAGCCAAAGCGCAAGAGGCGGGAACGCAATTTTTGCAGAGGAGTCCGCAGATGAAGCCGCGTTTCCGCCGCCCTAGACG
>CAZIAA010000017.1:0-12131 GCA_964537365.1 uncultured Sandaracinobacter sp. | reverse complement strand
GGCGAGATTTACGGCTGAGAGGAAGTTCCGGGCGAGTTTGTCGTAGCGGGTGGCGATCCGGCGGAAGTCCTTGAGACGATAGAACATAGCTTCCACCCACCAGCGGTCCTTGGAGCGACGTTCGTCATACTGGATCGGGCGGCGCTGGCTGCCCCGGCGGCTCCACCTATTCCAGCGATTATAGACCGTTGTGCAGGACCGTATTCGGCTGAGCAATCCGCCCAGCGGCCTCCACAGTTGAGCATGTGCACAATACCAGAGATCACCCGTCGGTCATCGACCCGCCTCGCTCCGGGCCGGTTCCTCAGCAAGTGCAGCTCGATTGCAGCCCACGCCTCATCCGACAGCCAGAACAATGAACGCGACATCTCCAAGAGCCCCCTGCTTGAGCGGATAGAGAAGGAAACCCTAAGTTCCATTGAAACCCAGGGCAAAAAAATTAGGGCCTGCCAGATCTCTGGCAGGCCCTAGTCTTCTCAAACGTCTTGATAGAAACTATGATTCTATAGGAACCGTCTCATTCCTCTACAGCAGAGTCCGGATTTGCACCTTCGGTTTCGTCAATAGAAGAGGATGCAGCAGCATCCGAGTCACCGAAAATAATCTCGGCACGACGATTCTGAGGCTCTCTCACTCCGAGGGGCGTATCCACAAGCAGTCGGCTGAAGCCAAAGCCACGCGTCGTCATCTGGCTCTCAGCGATCCCCTTGTTAGCCATATAGGCCTTCACAGCATCCGCGCGGCGCTCGGACAGCTTCTGGTTATAACCAGCAGGCCCGGTGGTATCGGTGTGACCATCGATCTCCACCCGCGACTGCCCCGTCTGTGCATAGGCTTCCGCGGCTCGGTCCAGAATTGCAGCAGCTTCTGGGGTAATGTCGGACTTGTCAAAGTCGAAGAACACCAGGAACGGCCCAGGAACCGCAGGAGGCGGCGGCGGAGGTGGCGGAGGTGGCGGCGGCGGAGGCGGCGGCGGAGGCGGAGGCGGAGGCGCTTCCTTCTTGGCTCCCAGGTTAAATGTCAGCCCCGCCAGCAAGCTGTGGCTGCGCCAGGATCCGGAAAGATCGTGGCCATTGGTCGTCTGTAGATCAATGCCCTCCATGTTGAAGAAGCGGTACTTCAACGAAAGATCTACATTGTCAGAGAGCGAATAGCGCACACCGGCCAAGGCTTGCCATGCAAAGCCTGTATCGCTTTCATCGGCAAAAGTATAGGTATATTTCTGCAACTGCCAGATATGCGCATTAAAGCGCGCAACACCGACACCGCCACCAAAGAAGCCTCCGAAGCGGGAGCTTTCATTGTTGCCGAAGTCAAGCATCCCGTTCAGCATAAAAGAGAGGATGCGAGCATTTCCATCCGCGCCGCCATATGCCGGCAAATCTGGTGACTGCGGAGCTGCCCACGGCCCGGGGATTGCCGGCAACCCTGCGGTGGCAAACACCGAATCGAGGTTCGCATCCTTGTACGCGACTTCGAATTCCGTGCGGAACATGCCAAAATCGTAACCGAGAACGCCGCCGACGTCCCAGCCGGTTTCGTATTTATTCTTCAAACCATCCGCGACGGTACCGGTCGCTGAAGTTACATCCCAATACCGCTGCTCGGCGATCATGCCGCCAGCATCAAGACCGATGTACCAAGAGCCATCTCGTGCTTGCGCGGCTCCTGCCAACACCGTGGTTGCCAAGGCAACCGCAACGGCGAATCTTTTCATGGCTATCCCCTTCTACATATATGGGCACTCAAGTACTCGCCATCTAGCCGAGCTTCCAATACGTTAGCAAGAGCCGAAGCAGGAATTCTGTGGCACCAAAGCAACAGCACGGCGCGCAATTCTCCAATTCTACTGCTCCACAAGCCCCAGATCCGCCAGTCTCTGGATAATGGTCGCAATTGCGCTTCGGGCCTGTTCGTCGATGACCCCGCCTGATGTCGGCACCGGGATGGGTGGAAGCGGATTTGTGACCATAAGTGATTTCAACCACGCCCCGCCACTGCGGCGAACTGCCACTCCTTCATCTATCAGCCACAGCGTCCAGCCGTCGCCAGGCTCGGCAAATCGCCACCCACCTTCGAACCAATACGCAATTGTGCCTTCCTTATCCTGCCAGTCCCCTTCAGCATCGGCGGGCACAATCCAGCATTGCCCGCGCAAAGCGGATACCGGGGGTGTTACAACACGAGCACTCTGGGCCACTGGCTGAACCAGCATGTCCAGTTTCAACAATGCCTCGTTATGCGTCACATCCTTCTGACCCTGCCCCGGAATCAGAAGAGGCATGCCAAGACGTGCAGTGTTATTCATGAATTTCACCTCAAGCCAGATCTATATATGATGTACGAAAGTCCACAGGGCCGGCACCAACTGCTTCCACGATGATTTTCCCGGGCCCGAACACATCTCCCAACCTATCTATTTGTTCAGCGGCTTCGATGTTCAATTCAGATTCCATGGTAGGAATGACAACAGCCTGCCCGCTTTCGGATTGGAATTTCCAGATCCATTTATGCTCTGCATGATCCACCGATGACCAGGACCACAGCCCTGCATCTCGCGGAAACCAACGACTCTGGATTGTGCCGTTCTGCAAACGCTCTGCTTGCAAATGTACGGGTGCCATTCGCCCGACGCCCACCCCCTGCAAGGTCACCATGGCCTCGGTCCCTCCTGGCGGGTCGCCCCGCCCGGACGCGAGAATCATAAAATCCCGACCAATGTCATCAGCCGATATTTCAATTTTCAACAACTGATCTGCAGATATCTTCTGAACACGGGTTCCCGCTTCCAGATTCTGCATGAATCTATCCGTTCCGAAACGCCCCCTCAGCAAATCGGACAGACGAACCACCCCTTCTGAAACAATCTCGACATCACAGAACTGGATCAGTTCATTACCTGCCAAAAGAATATTGGCACCATTCAATACATCTTCCCTGGTACGAGCCTCGAAAACCGGAAGACGGGGATCCACAGCCAACAACAAGGTATTTTTCTGATCCCAGCACAATGTCGGCCCGACAGTCAGCGGCTGCAACAACTCGCCCCAGGCCTGCACCGCCATCACATCTCCCAGATGCCGACCATCGCCACCAACCAGCAATTCCGCACTGGCGCCGCGCCATCCCGGCCCGCCACTCAGCGCGGCATACAGGGCCGGATCACCTCCATTCACAGAGACAGGAACTTCAAATAGGCGTATATTGGTCTGACCGGGCGGAATCATTGGCATAGCCAGACTGCGCCCGGAATCGCCCATGACTATCTCCCGGGCAAATGAATCTGCCACACGCTCAGCCTGGCAATAAATCTCGAAGCCGCGAACCTCACGCTCAATTATGCGCCACGGACCACGCCCGCCGATCGTGACACGATCCCCGACACTCAATTCCAGCCAGCGCCACGAAACCGCAAAACGAATTATTTCCGAGCCCGCTTCAGCCTGGCGCAGCATCCGCCCCGCAATCGAAATCGCCGTCGCCGCAGTCACACATACCGGCGCCTCGCTTTCGATCTTCGCGCCTTCACGCCCACGCTCGACATGCTGACAACCAGCCTGATATTCCCGCTCAGGATCGAGATAGGTGAACGCCACGCCAACTGGCCTGTTACGTTGCTGCAACTCTGGTTGCAAAGCGTCTCCGGCAAGAAGATCATCCCAGCCCAATTCAGTTGAGCGGGAATCAGATGTATAGCGCACGCGCCCTTGTTCGAAACTCAAGCCCATACCCAAAAGTCGGCTTAGGCGCGTCACTTCCTCGACGCCATTGCCAAAGGCGGAATATCCTGTAAGATTTGGGACAGGCTGCGACGTATCGACTGTAATGTCTGTTGCAGCCAGGATATCCCCCATCCACGCTTCCACAGGGCCTTCATCCGCAAATATTTCAAAGCTCAAATTGGGAATGCGATTTCCAAAAACAGCAACCGGCATATTCTCAAACACCACATAAGCCATGCCTCTGTAATCCGGCGTGCCGTCTGGCCCTTCCGCCGACAAAATCAATGGATCAACGGTCTGGCCTGGCTTGCCATCATGCACGCGCATGATCGTCGGCGATTCGAACGCACCACTTGATGCGCGAATTTCCCGGCCATCCGCCCAAATGCGCCCGATGCGATCTATCGGCCCGGAAGACAGCGCAATCGCAAAGCTGGCGCCAGCATTCCGCCGCCCCTGCCCCTTGCCAGCCGCGCCTTCCATCGGCAGCGCCCAGATCAATTGTCCGGCCGTTCGTGTCCGGCCATAAATTCGTGGCAGCACGTCTCCATAGGCTGAACGCTGCAGAAAGATGCCACTTGCGCGCCCTCCCCCTGAACCAGACAGGGCGGAATCCACAGTGTTGCCAACAACCGCACCCACCGCAACACCAAGCGGACCACCAACCGCCTGACCAACGGTGGAAAACAGAACAGAAGCCATGAATTTCGCTCCCCCGAGCAGTTTTCGCGCCGGTATCGCCAGACCTGCCGCCCCGGCTATTCATCTTCCCGCCCAGTTTTATCGAGGAAACCGCGCGCAATCAGTTGCAGCAGGCCGGCGCAACCGCCAGGCAGAATGCCATCCCACACCCCCAGCCCAGGGCCGCTCGACAACCCGCCGCAATGCAGCATTCGCTTCAACGAAACCTGTCTCTGTCCGAACGGCCAGATGCGCCTGTCGGGTCGCGGGAAAAGCCAGCAGAACATCTCCCACAATGGCCTGATGCACGGGATATTGCTGCAGCCCCAGTTCCTGCATTCGGCACAACACCTGCCTTTCCGCATGCCCGCGCATAGCCAATTTCGGCACCGGCAACTGTATCCCCGTCGCCTTCAAGGATTCGAGAACCAGCCCCAGGCAGTCCAGCCCCCCAACACCGCGCCCCTGCGGCCGAAACGCAGAGCCGATCCACGCCCGGGCTGCAGCAGCTATCTGCGCACCAAAAGCCTCGGGATCAGCCGTCGCCATAGCGCACCAATGCATCGGCGCCAGGAACATGCGGTTCACCATCAAAGGCGGTCACGTTCGAAAACCTGTCCGCACAAGTAGCAAGGCGTTTATCGCAGCCTTCCCAAAGCCATATTCTTCCCGGCGCGCTCATCAATTCCGGCAATGCTTCTTCCAGCAAAAGTCCGGTTGCAGTGGCAGAAGAAACGCGCCGATCCAGGCCGGAAAGCGGGCCGCTAATCCAGCGCATGCGTCCAAAAGCATAATTCTCCGGGTTGCCGAGCGCCCCGGCCAGCTGCACTTCCGAACCGTTCCAGCCCGCAGCTTCCACTTCCACACGGCGTAATCGCATGTCCACGCCGCAGCGGCGATCGCCAAGCTCCGCCCTGCAGCCTGGCGACAAGCGGTGCGGCTTCCGACGCTCCAGCTGAACGAGCTGCGAAAGCAGCTCGGCCCGAAATGTATCGCCAAACCCGGCACCGGTGCGAACAATGGAACCAAGGCTGCCATATACCAACCGCAACTTGCCATCCGACGGCGCCCGCCAATCACAAGCGAACAACTCGACACGCGCGTCCGTCCAACGCCCGGCTTCAAGATCCAGCGCCGTCAGACCCGCGGAATCCATCAACCCCGATGCTTCCATATTATCGGCCGAAGGTTCGGCGCTATGATGAATCGCGGACGGAGTCATCCCAGGCCGCGCACCATAACGCACCCCGTCTATGGCCAGATCGTGATCATGGCTGGTAAACCCAAGCACCACACCATCTCCCCGGGTGAGTTTCCAGCAAAATGCGATCGTGGTGACCGGATCCGTCAGCGCAGAGGTCAGCACAGCGCTCATTCCCGCACCTCCAGAAGCGGAATTGACGGAATATCCCCGGAACGCACACCGGAAACCGATACTTCCAGCCGATCAACCGCAAAGCGGACTGGAACGTCAAAGGCATAGCCGGCCCGAATCTCCGCGCCAGGCGCCGGTGGAATGTCGAACTGGACAATCCCGCCGTCCTGCAGATTCCACCCTTCGGACTGCACAACCCCATCAACTGCGACCTGAACCGTGGCAGGATCCGGCCGCGTAATTCTGCGAACCTCTTCCATCCCCGCCGATCCATAGCGTTTGACCAGCTGAAAGCGCGTCGTCTGCCCGTCCGCCACACCCAGAAACTGATCGGCCGCCGTTACGCCCCGCTCCAGATCCCCGCTGTTCCAGTCCATGGGGTCGCGAAAACGAAATGCAAAAGCCTGTCCACGCCGTGCGCGAAAAAACCCGATGACCCTGGCAAGGTCCGCTTCCGACCGCACGCCAAGCCCGGCATCATAGCGAAGCCTCCCCTCCGCCCATAACAGATTGCGCTGTTCATGGCCGGACACAAGCTCCGCGACCTGGGTTGAAAATTCCGGTCCCCCCACCGCTTCAAAGCCAACCGCCAAAGGAAATCGCACGTCATGGAATCCTTCCATATCCGTCTCCCCATCCTCATCGCCTGTCCACGTGAATCCATCCCGGGCAATCTGCGGCCAGGCCCAGACGAATACAGCCGGCACACCGCGCAGCTGCGCTTCTCCAGCGGCCACGGCAATTCTCGGCCAATCCACGCCTGCACGCTCCGGAAGCGCCACAAAACCGGAAAAATAATGCTGACTTTCCAGTGGATAGCCCAAAGCATCCGTCACGGCCCGTCGGCCACGCTCCTGTCCCCAGTGATTGCCCTCGGTGACGAAATCATAATCCTCCAACTGCAACACGTCCCATTCCGGATAGGCCCAGCCAACAGGCATATTCGCCCGCTGCAAATCCGGTGCATCCGCGATCAGAACCTGCGGCGCATAAAACAGCAAATGCGACCGGAACGACTTCCCCGCAGCCGCCAGTCGCGCTGCCGCGCGAACCGCCGCGCAAGCCGCCGCCAGCTTCGCGCCCAGCCAGTCCAGCCACTGCTGTTCCGGCCCGGTCCTGGCGGCCAGAACGTCCTGCATCACGGGCGGCGCAGCACCTTTTTCCACAGTCCAGCTGTGAACGGTCGCGTCGTCGTAAAAATGCGGCCATCCTGAAGGACCAACCCACCACCAGGGTTCCCCAATCTGGAAATTGACCCGATCGGCTTCGGTCGCGGCCATTGCCGAAAATTCGGACGCCACCCCGCCAAGCCAGCCAATTGCGGCTGCATTGCAAGGCGACAACAGGGTTGATGGCGGCGCCCAGCCAGTCAAGGCGCGATTCCCATCCGCATCACGCTGCGCCCAGGCCGGCGGCGCGTAACTGTCGAACAACTCAAAGCTGAGCGACAGAACCGCTTCCATGCCAGCCCCCGAAATTGCCCGCAGCAACTGTCGGTGCCAGGTGCGGGCAGATCCACACACCCCACCCGCGACTTCGAAACGTCCGCCGCCAACATGCTGCAGCGCCGGAAAATGGCTCATCCCGACATAATGCGTAACCAGTTTCCGGAAACCCAGCGCCTGCCATTGCGCCACCAGACGTTCCGGTGCCTGATTATAACTGTCATCATAGCCAGAGCACATGGAAAGCTGATGCTCGGGCAGAAAGGCGTCGCCAATCCGCATCATCGACCTGTGTCCGGCGGTGCGCAGATTCCGCAATTCGACCTGGGTCGCCACCGGGGTAACCAGCGCGTCTGCGCTGCCATCAAAATCCGCCGGCACCAGCGAAATGAACATCCGCTCGATATCGCCGGCAAAAACCGCCTCTCCGGCCTCTCCGAAACCGGCACGCAAAAGATTGAAATTCAGCTCTACCCGGGCCGAGGTCGGCGTTCCGCTGGCGTAATTCCACAGCCGCACATACCAGCTTTTCGCCTGCCCCTGTTCATCCCGGCCCTCGATCGTCAGAACCGGACCATTCAGTGCATCCAGCGCCATGACACCCGGCCCGGACACCCAGTCAAAGGACAGCACGACATGGCGATAATCGCGCATGGTTTCATAGGCGAGTAGCGGATGCGACCACTTGTCCTCGCTCGACCATATCAACCCGGCGAGATCGCTCCGGGTCAGAAAATCCAGATCCAGCCGCAGGGTTTCCGGATCAGGCGTGGTAATCGCCGCCATCATCGGGCGTGGAAAATCCACCGTCCACAAATCCGGCCGGAATCGCTTGGTCCAGTCACGGCGCAGCTGATCCTCCACACTGGCCAGATAATATGCCATCTCAGCGGCCCGCCCGATCCAGCGCCCGGCGCACACTGCGCGCAACCTGCCGGCCGGTTTGCGCCATGAACACAGAGCCAGCCTCGCGCGGCACATTGACATTGACCGTCACATTCACCGCCGAGGCCGCCGAAACCGGCGCATCAATCCGGCCGCTCGATTGCGGCACGAACACTTCCGGACCGCGTTCCCCCACCATATAGGCGCGTCCTGGCGCCACAGGCCCGCCCGTCGCCCGTCCCGGAAGGCCAAGTAGGCCGACTCCGGCCGAACCCAGCAAGCCGCCCAACCCGGAACCGCCACTCAGGCCCAGCGCAGACGACGCGATCTCCCCCAGCGCCCGGCCCGCAACCCGGGCCAGATCCTGAAATTCCAGCTTCCCGGCGCGCGTTGCCCGGCGCAGCGCGGATTCAATACCCCGGCTACCGCTATCCGCACCATCGCGCAGAGAATCGGACAGAATCTGCTGCATTTCGCCAGCCTCCCGCCGAAAAACCTCCCGCTCCGCCCGCAGATTCGCTGCAAGCCCTTCCAGATCATCCATCGCCCAATGCCTCCCGCAAGCGCTCCAGTTCCTGTCGACTGAGTGCCTGCCTGCCCTGGCTCTCGCCAAACCTGCCATTCAACGCCAGCTGCAATTCGGACGGCGTGGCGCGCCAGAATACCTCCGGCGTCCACCCCAGCAGACCGGTCGCCACCATGGCCGCCGAACGCGCCACGTCCACAAACTGCATGTTCACGCCTGTCCGAAAACGGCTTCCAGAAGCGCCCGATAAGATGGCAGCAACGCTGCCGGGCCTTGCATCAGCAATGCTGATTCAAATGCCGCCCGACTGTCGAATTCACTTTCACAACAATGCCAGAACAACGGTCCAAGGTCGGCCAGCCGGACATCTCCGGCCGCCGCCCGGTCCAGAAGCCGGAACAGGCTGCCAATTTCATTTTCCGCTGCCACCAATGCCGAAAAACTTGGCCGCAATGTCAACATACGGCCACCAAGCTGCAAGGATATTTCGCCTCGCACTGCATTGGCTATCACAATATTTCCACTGCGCCGGAGCTCTCCAGAGCCAGCGTATAATTGCGCTCACCATTGAAATCGCCACTGTAATCCAGCCGGGTAACCTGAAAACTGCCACGCAATCGCTCCCCGCCTTCGAAGCTCACTTCAAACCGGTCGAGCACACCAGACAAGGCTCTCGACTTCAACGCCAGTTCCGCAGCCGACCCCGTGAACACACCGGCGCCCGAAATGGAAACCGTCCGAACCCCGCCACCCGACAGCAGCTCCCGCCATCCACCAGAGCCCTTGTTGGTGATCACCACCTGTTCCGTCGCAATGCTCATTTGTGTCGTGCGCAATCCGGCAACGGTCGCAAAGCCTTCCGGCTCGCCGCCATCGCTCATCTTCAGCAAAAACGCCGCGCCACTTTCAACTGCCATTTCCATCTCCTTCCACGGACAGTGCCGCGAATTCCAGCGTCCCCTGCGTCCAGTTCCGTTTCGTCCGCTTCACTGTCCCCCGCAGCAGGCGCAGCCAGACCAGTCGGCTGCGCCCGAACTGACGCGGCATCATCAGAACGACACGCTCGACATCCGCCAATATCGCCTTGGCGGATGCAAAACTTTCCCGCAGATCCCAAAGGGTCACCGCGAAACGGTGCTCCACGCCGCCGCCGCCCTTCCAGCCGCGAAAGCGCGCAATATCTTCCCCAACAGAAAGATAAGGCGACGGCGCCCCTGAGGGCGGGCCATCGTATATCGCCAGACCATGCGCAGACAGCGCGGCATCTGCCTGCAGCGCGGCCACCAGACCGCGCTGCAGTTCCAAACTCGCCTGCATATCGAACTCCCCGCTTTGCTACAGTCTGGACGGACCGAAATCTCCGCACCAGATGGTCAGCCAGCCCGGCCGCGCCGGGTCGAATTCCACCGCACTGATCTCCAGAATCTCGTCCCGCCAGCGCATCCGCATCCCCAGCACTGGCTTCTGACCATTGCGGATGGTGACACGCCAGCGTCTGGCCAGATGCCGGGTATCGGCCGCGGCCGGCAATGGATCCGCCCGCGACATCGGCTTCACCTCCGCCCAGCGTGCAAATGCGAATTCCCACCCGTCCAGCACCTGCCCCGCGGGCCCGCGCAAGCCTGACTGCCTCTCGAAGCGGACCCGCTCCGAGAGTTTTCCGCTCTGCTCGGCCATGTTCAGGCTCCTACCGCGCGAAAGCGCGGCAAGCGCATCATCCCCAGCATCTGGCGCACGGCTTGCGGCAAATGCCGGGCTTCGGCAGAATCGCGAAAGGCATGCCAATGCGCGGCAATACGAATGACCGCCTGGCGCAAAAATTCCGGCAAGTCATTGGCTACCAGTGCAATCCCGGCCTGATACCGAACCCGAAACAACTGCCCGCTGCCGATCTGCTCCGGAACCAGCCACGCAGACCCATCCGCAGTGATATCGGCGCGGATTGCGCCCGCTTCGAGCAATTGCCACACGCCCTCGGAATCCTGGACTTCGACACTCTCGATGCGGACAACCGGCAACAGCGACAACCGGATCCCGCGATCCCCGCAAAGCAACTGCTCCGTCACTTCGCGGCGGATCAACAATTGACCCAGTTCCTGTTCGACGATCTCCGTTGCCGCACGCAGCCAGCCCGCCAGAAGGGCGTCCTCGCCTTCGTCCTCGATCCGCAAATGCGCCTTCAACTCGGCAAGGGTCACAACCGGCGGCGCACTTTCGACACGCAGCATCAGCGCTCTCCCACCCGAATGACGACACTGCGTTCGTCGATCGTCCCATCCGAGAAGGTCACCAGATTGCCCGCCTCGTAAACATGGCCGGGCACACCACCTGCCAGCAATGCCTTGCCCAAAACGCCGTCCACCGATTCATCGACCACATAGAGCCCCCCGTCTTCCAGCGGATGGATTCGCCATTCACCCGATGTGATGGAAACGCCCTGCACCAGCGCGTCACACCAATCGACGCGGTATTCCAGCACCGCGTCCGGATCCTTCAGGAACATGTCCGCACCCCCCTCAGAGCGGAGCCCCGATTTCCACCGACCAGGGATCGAGACTAAGCTGACCACCCGCCGTCAAAGCCTGATCCGGACAGGTCGTCACATACAGCAACCGCGATCCCACGGTGTCCACAAGCGCCACATGTCTGGCGATTCCACTATTGCCAATTGCAATATCGTTCTTGCCGGCAATGGACACTTTGCGGCCCGATACATCCCCTGCCGAAACTGCAAAATCCGCAGCCGACACCCCGACTTGCGCCAGCGCAGAAGTCGTCGCCGCTGCATAATTTACAGGCTGTGCATCCAGCACCATCATGTGCGTCGCTTCCGAAAGCACCAGCAGCGCCCGATCCAGCACTTCATTCGCCACCCATTTTCCCATGCTTCAACTCCCTCGTTTCAATCCCGGCCCGCGACATATGTTCTGCGGCCCCGCCCCGCTCCATTCGCGCACCTGCATGGATCCCCATGCGGCGCACCACGCACAGCCAGCTGCACCTGCTGGCTGCGAAGCTGCAAAGTCGATTTTTCCGGTCGGACAACAACCTGCCCAACCTGCAGATAAACAACCGATCCCCGTAAACTCAGCGCGGCATTTTCCGGACCAAGGCGCAGATGCGGCCGCAGCCGAACTTCGTCCGAACGGATCTCATGCCGGCCCGGATCCGCTATCACTACAAACTCGGGCGCGGGCGCACCTCCCGCCGTCACTTCAATGGCCCCCGCATCAAACACCGCGCCGCGCGCCACCCCCAGCACATCAACGCCACTGTTCGCAGCACCCATGCCGCGCCCCAGCAACAGGCTGCCGCTCGCCGGTGCATAATCACCACCGCCAGCACCGCCGCCACGATTGCCGCTCTGGTCGTCGGTAAATCCGAACCAGTCGCGCAGCGGGTCATCGGTATTGGCGTAATCGGTGTCCGTCACCGATCTGACGCCATAAAAGGCGTATTGGAAATTGCTGGCCTCGGTGTTGATGCGGTTGCCATGG
>CAZIAA010000016.1:0-12369 GCA_964537365.1 uncultured Sandaracinobacter sp. | reverse complement strand
GCGATCACATTGCCCGACCCTTCCCAGATCGCGTTCAGCGGTGACTGGCGGAATATCCGTGCCATCGGCCAGTCTTCGAGATAACCGACGCCGCCCAGACACTCCATCGTTTCATAGACAAAGCCCGGATTGCGTTTGCACACCCAGTATTTGGCAATTGGTGTCAGCAGACGCGCCAGCGGGTCGTTGTCGTCGAATGCCTGCGACAGGCGAAAGCCCAGCGCGGTTGCAGCCTCGCTTTCGATGGCAAGATCGGCCAGCAGCGCTTCCATCGCCGGCTGATCGATCAGGCGTTTCTGAAAGGCGGTGCGGTGTGCGGTATGCCAGAGCGCAATGGCAAGTGCTGCGCGCATCTGCTGCGCCGAGCCCAGCACGCAATCGAGCCGGGTGTGCTGCACCATGCGGATAATGGTGGCGATGCCGCGCCCCTGTTCGCCCAGTTGCTGTGCCAAAGCGCCATGATATTCGACTTCGGAGGACGCATTGGAGCGATCACCCAGCTTGTCTTTCAGCCGCATGACCCGAAAACCGGCGTTGCGGCTGCCATCCGGCAGCCAGCGCGGCAACAGAAAGCAGGTGAGGCCGCCATCCACATAGGCAAGCGTCAGGAACGCATCGCACATCGGTGCCGAACAGAACCATTTATGCCCGGTCAACTGGAACCAGCCGGCACCGATGTCGGGGGCGGCTTCGGCCTGGGTGGTATTGGCGCGCACATCGGACCCGCCCTGTTTTTCGGTCATGCCCATGCCGATGGTCACGCCGGCCTTTTCGCTGGCCGGGCGGCAGGCCGCATCATAACGGCTGGCAGTGATGCGCGGCACCCATTCGGCGGCAATGGCGGCATCGGCCATCAGCGCCGGGACGGCGGCATAGGTCATGGTCATCGGGCAGCCGACTCCGGAATCCGGCTGATTGGCAAGATAGAGGATGGCGGAATGGGCGACATTGCCCTGCGGCGTGCCGTCCCAGGCAATGCCGGCGCCGCCATGGTCGAGGCCCAGATGCATGAGCTTGTGGTAACTCGGGTGGAAGCGCAGTTCGTCGATGCGGCGGCCGTGGCGGTCGAAATTTTCCAGCACTGGCGGGTTGCGATTGGCGTCCACACCCCATTGCATGGCTTCGGCCGAGCCGGCGAGGGCGCCGACAGCGCGCAAGTGATCGAAATGCGCATGGCCGCCGGCATGGCGCACGGCATCCATCAGCGCCTGATCGCTGGTGAACAGATTGCAATCTTCCAGCAGCGGCGGCTGGTTGAAGACTTCATGCGTCTCCAGCCGGGCGATGGGGCGGATGCTCGACATGGACAGGCTCCACTTCTCGCGGTTGCGAACGCCGGCATTGTTTGCCGATGCCGCGGCAAAGGCAAGCGCGCAAACGCCGCAAGCGGGCCTGTCCCGTGTCAGTCAGCCGACCTGCAGCGCGACTGCGGTTGCTTCGCCGCCGCCGATGCACAGAGATGCAATACCGCGCCCGCCGCCGCGCTTTTGCAGCGCATGGATGAGCGTCACGATCAACCGCGCGCCGGAGGCGCCGATGGGATGGCCCAGCGCTGTCGCGCCGCCATTCACATTGACCTTGGCATGCGGCAGCCCCAGTTCCTGCATGGCGATCATGGTGACGACAGCAAAGGCTTCATTCACTTCGAACAGGTCGGTTCCGTCCACCGTCCAGCCAATGCGCTGCAGCAGCTTCTGCATCGCCGGCACTGGCGCGGTGGTGAAGCGCGACGGTTTATGCGCATGCACGCTGTGGCCCAGAATCGTTGCCAGCGGTGTCAGCCCGCGCGCCTCGGCGGTTTCGCGCCGCATCAGGATGAGGGCAGCGGCGCCGTCCGAAATCGAGCTGGAATTGGCTGCAGTCACGGTGCCGTCTTTCGCGAACACCGGCCTCAGATGCGGGATTTTTTCCGGCCGCGCCTTGCCCGGCTGTTCGTCGATGCTGATGTCGCCGGCTTTGGTTGACACGGGGGTGATTTCGGCTTCGAAATCGCCGCCGGCGATGGCGCGGCGCGCCCGCGACAGCGATTCCAGCGCGAATGCATCCTGCGCTTCGCGGCTGAACTGGAAGCTTTGCGCGGATTCCTCGGCAAATGTGCCCATGGCGCGGCCCGGTTCATAGGCGTCTTCCAGACCATCCAGCATCATATGGTCCAGCACTTGTTTATGGCCCATGCGATAGCCCTGCCGTGCTTTCGGCAGCAGATAAGGCGCATTCGACATGCTTTCCATGCCGCCAGCGGCGATGATGTCGGCGGAACCGGCTTTCAGGGCATCATGCGCGTCCATCACCGCCTTCATGCCGGAACCACACATCTTGTTGAGGGTGGTGCAGGCAGTGCCCAGATCAAGGCCGGCCTTGATCGCGGCCTGCCGTGCCGGCGCCTGGCCCTGTCCGGCCGAGAGCACGCAGCCCATCACCGCCTGCTCGACCTCGGTGGATTGCAGCCCGGCATCAGCGACTGCTGCTTTCAGCGCTGCCGCGCCCAGATCGGTTGCCGGCGTGTCGCGGAAATCGCCGAGAAATCCCCCCATCGGCGTGCGCCGGGCGGAAATGATGACGATATCGGAGGGGTTGGTCATGGAATGAGCTTTCTGTTCTCAGTGAGTTGAATATGGTTGAGCGGGTGGCGGCCGGAACGGTTGGCGGCGATACCAGTAATTCGCGGCGACACCAATGCCCAGCGCACGGGTTGCAGCAGGCTGATGGCGACGGCTTCCCGCGTCCACAGCCATTCAGCGGTTCGCAGAAAGGCCAGCCGTTCCGGGAAGCTTTCGGCGCGCCAGCTTTCGGCGATCATGTGATCGGCATCCGGCACGCAGATCGCCAGCGCATTGGCGTCGCACAGAAAAGGCAGCAGAAAGGGCAGCGGCGAATCCGTCGGCGTGTCGTGGCGGACGAGGGCGAGCTCGAATTCGCCCTTCTGCACTGCCTGTAAATGCGATTTCGCGCTGCGCCGCGCCAGTTTCAGTTCGACGCCGATGGCAGCGAGGTCCTGGGCGATTGCAGTCATGATTTCGGTATCGGCGGGGTCAGTCGAAATGGCGACGGTAAACTGCAGCCGCTCCATTGTTGCGGGATCGGGGTCGTCTGGATTGGTGTCGTGCTGGTCCTCGGCGGCGGGCTGCAGCAGGCGGCTGGCTTCCAGCTGGCGGGACGCAAAGGATGATGTGGCCCAATCCGGTTCCGGCGGCTCATAGCCGCGAATATTGCCGGGCGACAGCGCCGAGACCGGAGTCGCTGCCTGGGTGCCATAAAGGCTGCGCGAAAGTTCCTCGCGGTTGATCGCCAGTTGCAGGGCATGGCGGATGGCGTGGTTGCGCAGTTGCGGGTGGTGCTGATTGACCAGCAGCAGCAATACCGATCTGGGCCGTTCGACCAGCAGCGCACCGCGCCGCGCCGTCACCCGTGCATCGGCAAGCCCCGGCAGCCGACCTCCCAGCACCAGATCGGATTCGCCGCGGTTGAAGCGGTGAATGGAATCCGCCGAGGTCCGGCGCTGCAGCTGGATGGCGGGGGGTGCCTGCTCGACTGTGGCGGCGGCATTGGCGCGCGGGCGCAAACTGGTTGTGCTGGGATCGGTGCCGGGCAGGGTCTCGGCGCTGAAGGGGCCGGCGCGGCGGATGGTCTGGGCTTTGCCCTGCCCCTTGCTGTGGCCCTTGCCGCGGGGGCGATGGACGATTCCCAGCGCCGGCATCGACAGCAGTTCGAGCAATTCCGGTTGCGGAGTCGAGAGCTGCAGTTCGACGACATCCTCGAGCGGAGTCGAGACATTGCGGATTCCCTGCAGCAGGCTGGCGAGACCCTCGCCGGCCTGGCCTTTGCGCGCGGCCTCGATTGCTGCCACGGCGTCGCTGGCGGATATGTCGCTGCCATCGGCATAATGCGCCTTGCGCAGCCGGAACACCACCGCCAGGCCATCATTGGAAATGCGCCAGCTCTGGGCGATACCGGGGATGACATTGCCGGCGGAATCAATGGCCGTCAGCCCGGCCGAGACGGAGTCGGCAATGACGGCTTGCTCGGTATTCTCGCCGATGACATCGACGACCAGCGGCTTTTCCGATTCCGCGTGCGGGCGGCAGGCGCCCAACGACAGACCGGCGCCAAGACAAAATAACAGCAGCACCGGAGGCAATGGCAGGACTGGGAATTTCGCAGGCATTGGCTCTCGATTGCGCGAAAGAAAGACGGCTGGCAAGCGCTGATAACCCTGATATGAAAGGCGCATGTTGGGCATTGCAAAGAATATCGAGGGAATCGTCGGCAACACCCCGCTGGTGCGACTGTCGGGACCATCCGAACGAACCGGCTGCGAAATTTACGGCAAATGCGAGTTCATGAACCCCGGCGGCTCGGTGAAAGACCGCGCGGCGCTGGGAATCATCGAGGATGCAGTGCAATCCGGGGCGCTGCGGCCGGGCGGCACCGTTGTCGAAGGCACCGCTGGCAATACCGGCATTGGCCTCACTGTGGTTGGCAATGCGCTGGGCTATCACACCGTCATGGTCATGCCCGACAACCAGAGCCAGGAGAAAATGGACACGCTGTGGGCACTCGGTGCCGAACTGGTGCTGGTGCCGCCGACCAAATATGCCAATCCGGGCCATTTCGTGCATGTGTCGCGGCGTCTGGCCGAGGAACGCAAAGACGCGGTCTGGGCCAATCAGTTCGACAATATCGCCAACCGCCGCGCCCATATCAAGACCACCGCGCCCGAGATCTGGCAGGCCATGGAGCATCGGCTGGACGGCTTCATCTGCGCCGCCGGCACCGGCGGCACAGTGGCGGGCGTGGCGCTTGGCCTGAAGGAATTCTCGGCGCAGATCACCACCGGCCTCGTCGATCCGGATGGTGCTGCGCTCTATAGCTGGTTCACTTGTGGTGAACTGAAATCCGAAGGCAACAGCGTCGCCGAAGGCATTGGCCAGGGGCGTGTGACTGCCAATCTGGAAGGCGCGCCCATTGATGTCGCCTTTCGCGTATCCGATCTGGAAGCCTTTCCGGTCCTCTATGAACTGATGCGCCGCGACGGCCTGCATCTCGGGCTGTCCAGCGCCATCAATGTGGCCGGCGCGGAAAAACTGGCGCGCCAGATGGGACCGGGCAAGCGTATCGTGACCATCCTGTGCGACATTGGCAGCCGCTATCTGTCGACGATCTGGAATCCGCAATGGCTGCGCGCGCGCGGTCTGCCGCTGCCGCCCTGGCTGGAGGACGGGCAGGCGCCGGGCAGAGGTTGAGTGCTGATGCGCAGCGACAATTGCACCCATATTGCACCGTTTGTCGCGGTATCGGCTCGACTCGTCATCGGCTTACGTGTTATGCAGGTGCAATGGATCGTCTGAGAGTTGGCCTGACAGGTCTGGGCGCCGTCTTCCTGCTGACGCTGGGAGCGTCGCTGGCTTTCGGCTTTGTGCACGATGGCCAGCCGCAGGTTGAAAGCCATAAGGAGCCCGGGGAACCGCTGGCGCAGTTGGGCGTAGCGCCGGGGGCGGAGAAATCCGCGCCCAGAACCGCGCCCCTGCCTTTTGCCGAAGCGCCGTTCGACCGTTTTGCAGAACCCGACAGCAGCCGGGATTACAGCGTCATCCCGCGTGCGGAGAGTCCGGTGGGCACCGTGCCGGCGGGCAATGCGCAGGTGTCGCCCAACAAGGTCTGACATCTCCTTTTTCGATCCGCTTTTCCAGCAATTCGCCGGCTTCCTGACAGCCCGTTTCCTGATAGCCTGAGTGCGCCATTCGTGAATATCCGACGTCTTGTCTTTGCGCTGTTGCTGGCGCCGGTCCTGCTGTTTTCGGCCATTGCCATCACCAGCCGCGTCGAACCCGTGCTGCTGTTGCCGGAATTCGACAGCGCGGCGGTGGCACAGATCGAACTGTCGCATGGGCGCGATATTCTGCTTCTGGTACGCGAACGGCAGGGCAATGGGTGGGTGATCCGCTCGGCCGCAGATGCGCCGGGCGATACCGCCCGGATCGAAGCGACACTGGCCCGGATCGTGGCGACAGCGGGGCAACCGCCGGCGGATGGTGCGGCGCCGGCCGCGGCCGGCGCTGCGCCAATGGATGTGCGCCTGCTCGACGGTGCCGGCAACCGGCTGGCGGAACTGGCGTTCTGGAGCAATCGCGCGAAACTGCTTCCGGACGGGCCGGAGCTGGCCATTGCCCGCGCGCCGGCGCTGCCGATGTGGCCGTCCGCCTGGTCCAGTCTGCGGCCGCCGGCGATCGACATCGGCAAAATTGCCCGGGTGCAGCGGCTTACACCGGACGGCTTGCGACTTCTGGATGATGGCGATGCCGCCCGGGTGGGGCTTGTTCTGGGCCGGCTGACGGCGCAGGGCTTCCGGTCCGGCGCGGAGATCGACTGGCGCGGCAGCCGTATGCTGCGGGTGCGCTTCGTCGATGGCAGCAGCCTCGATCTGGCGCAGGTGCCGGATGGCGAAGGGCGGTTCTTTTTGCGACTGGCGTCCGGCGACCGGCGCGACGTGCAGGCGGTGGAACGCTTTGCATTCCGCGTTGCAGAATCGCTCCCCTGATTCCTCCACCGGCTTCCGGCGGGTTTCCAACAGAGTTATCCACAGGCCCTTGCACAGCCGTCCATAGCCTGGGCGTGCTGTGAATTGGGCGTATTTTCAGGTGATTACCATAATAAAACCAGAATAGACCATAAAATCCCATTGCTGCCCCATGGATACCCATGCTATCCCTTTTCCACAGGGGTCGGCACGGCTTTGGTGCATGGCGGATTGCAGCGTTGGCGCGACGCTCCGCCAAAAACAGAAACCACGCTCGGACACCGACCGCCGAGGCAAGGGGAATGGGAATTCGCGGGCATTTCTCAGGGACGTATGTGAACGGGATCGATTCCAAGAATCGATTGTCCGTGCCCGCGCCCCTGCGCGAAACGATCGAGGCCCGCAGTCAGGTGAAGGAACTGGTGCTCAGCCCGGCCGAACATGCCCCCTGCCTGATCGGCTATGACATCAGTTATTTCGCCCGCATCGAATCCCGGCTGGAACAGGAATTCGATCAGGATTTCGGCCCTGGCCGCAGTCGCAAGGCGCGCATGCTGTTCGCCATGGCCGAGCAGCTGAAATATGACGATACCGGCCGCATCAACCTGACGCCGACCTTGCGCGATGCCGGGGAACTGGGCGCGCAGGCGGTGTTTCTGGGCGCCGGCGATTATTTCGAACTATGGTCGCCGGAATTGCTGCTGCAGGAAGCCGATCTCGATCCGCGCATGCTGCGTTCGGTGCAGTCATTGCTGGCAGGCAAATCATGAGCGGCATGCGTTCCACGCCCGGTGGTGCCGGTGCGGCGGCGGTGGCGCATGCGCCGGTCATGCTGCATGAAGTGCTGGCGGCGCTCACCCTTGCCGCGGGTGAGCATGTCGTTGACGGCACTTTTGGCGGTGGTGGCTATGCCCGCGCCTTTCTGGCGGCGGGCGCGCAGGTGACTGGTTTCGATCGCGATCCGCGCGCCATTGCCCGGGCGGCGGCGCTGGTGGCGGAGTCCGATGGGCGCCTGCGCCTCGTCAATTGCAATTTTGCCGCCATGGCGAGCGAACTGGGGCCGCGTTCGGCCGATGCAGTGGCGCTCGATCTGGGCATTTCCTCCATCCAGCTGGACGACCCGGCCTATGGCCTGTCGTTTCAAAGCGACGGCCCGCTCGATATGCGCCTCGATGGTGCCGGTGAAACTGCGGCCGATTTCCTGAACACGGCGGATGAAGCCGAAATCGCCGATGTGCTGTTTCATTATGGCGAAGAGCCGGCTGCCCGCCGCATCGCCCGCGCCGTGGTTGCCGCACGACCATTGCAGCGCACCGGGGAATTCGCCGATCTGGTGCGGCGCATCGTGCGCATGCGGCCGCGCAAGGAGGGCGCGCGCGACCCGGCGACGCGCAGCTTTCAGGCCATCCGCATTCGCGTCAATGACGAACTGGCCGGGCTGGAGCTTGGCCTGGCCGCGGCCGAGCAGGTGTTGCGGCCCGGCGGGCGGCTCGCCGTGGTCAGCTTCCAGAGTCTGGAGGACCGCATCGTCAAGCAGTTCCTGAATACCCGATCCGGCCGCTTGCCGGCACCGTCGCGGCATCTGCCGGCGCGGCGGGCAGAACGACCGCCCAGTTTCGAGCGGCCGGCCAAGGCCCGCCGGCCGGGTGCCATGGAAGTGGCGCGCAACCCGCGCGCGCGTTCCGCGGTGTTGCGCGTGGCCCGGCGCACCGCGGCTGCGAGCTGGAATGTTGAAGCTGTCGAACAGAGAGGTTGTGATCAATGAAGCGCTTCCGGGCAATGTCGCGACTGTCCAGTCAGCCAGGGCTGGCGGAATCCGTCGTGCGCCGGACCTGGGCGCCTTCGGCGCTGCTGGTCGCAGCGACCATTGCCATTTGCATCCTCAGCTATGGCCTGTCGATGCAGGTTGCGAATGAGCGCCGCGACACCGAGAAGCTGGCGCAGCAGAATGCAGCATTATCGTCGACGCTGCGTTCGCTCGACGCGGAATTGCGGGTGCGCATGCGCCTGCCGCAACTGCAGCTCTGGAATGACAATGTGCTTGGCCTGCTTCCCATCAGTGCGACGCAATATCTGGACAACCCGCTGCGGCTCGCGGCCTATGCGACGGTGCAGGCCGAGCCGGCATTGCCGCAGGCGCAATATGCCGTGCGCGATCTGGCGCCGCGCACATCCGAAGCACCGGGGCCGCAACTGCACCGGGTGAGCGCGGAAGCGCCGGCCGCCAGCAGCGCGCCGAAGCCGGCGCTGCGGCTGGCAGTGGCCGAGGAAGTCGTGGCGCCGCGCCAGCCCGAAGCGCCGCGCCAAACGGCAGTCGTGCGGCGGCCGGCAGCGGCAGTCGCGGTCGCGCAGCCGGTTTCCTATCCGGCACCGGGGCGGATGGGTGTTCGCGAAGCCGTTGCAGCGGAACGGGCGATTGCCCGTCCGCAGGAAGCGCCGGCGGATCTTCTGGCACAGATCGAGGTGGCGTTTGCAGCGCCGCCCGGCCGAACCCCTGAGCCATGAGCCCGGCTGCGCTTGCCCGGAAATCCCTTCGCCTTCCAGGCCATCGGCAGATGGCGCTCGATGTTGCGCGGCAGCGGCTTGCCGCCGGCGTGCTGCTGTTCTGTCTGCTGACTTTGGCGGTTGCCCTCAGGCTGGGGGAATTGTCGCTGTTTGATGGTCCGGTGCGGCATTTCAACCCGGCGGCGGCCAATTCCGGCATGCGCGCCGAAATCGTCGACCGCAATGGCGTGGTGCTGGCGTCCAGTTTCGATGCCTATGGTCTGGCGGCGCGGCCCTATGACATCATGGGCGACAAGGATGAACTGGTCGCCAAGCTGACCCGCATCCTGCCGGAACGCGATCCGGCAAGCATTCGGGCCGCCGTTTATTATGATGGCAAATTCCGTTATGTGGCGCGGCGCATCCTGCCGGAACAGGCCGAAGCGATCCGCCATCTGGGGGAGCCGGGGCTGACGCTGGAGCGGGAGGCCGAGCGTCTGTATCCCAATGTCAGCCTGGCGGCGCATCTCATTGGCTTCACCGGCATCGACGGCCATGGTGAGGCTGGAATCGAACGCGCGATGGAACAACGGCTGACCGATCCGGCGCTGCTCGATACGCCGCTGGCGCTGTCGATTGATGTGCGCGTGCAGCAGGCGCTGGAAAGCGAACTGGCAGCGCAGATGGAAGCGCATGAAGCCGCCGGCGCGGCTGGCGTTGTGCTCGATGTGCACACCGGCGAAGTGCTGGGTATGGCGTCATTGCCGGATTACGATATCAACCGGCCGGGCGGCATTACCGGCATGCCCAGCCATATGAACCGGGCGACATTGGGCGTTTATGAACTGGGTTCGGTGTTCAAGCCGCTGACGGTGGCGATGGCGATCGACAGCGGTGTGCTGACCGGGCTTGATGAACGTTTCCCGACGACGCCGGTGCCGGTCGGCCGGCGCCGCATTACCGACAGCCATCCCAAACCCTATCCGCTGTCGGTGCCGGAAGTGCTGATCTATTCCTCCAATGTCGGCACGGCGCGCATGGCGGAACGCATCGGTTCCGCGCGGCAGCAGAAATTCCTGCGCGAACTGGGCTTGCTGGACCGGGCGCCGGGTGAATTGCAGGAAGCCGGCAGCCCGCTGGCACCGCCGCCCGATAACTGGGGCACGCCCAGCGTGCTGACCATTGGTTTTGGCCATGGCATTGCGGTGACACCGCTGCATCTGGCCAGCGCCTATGCAACACTGGTCGGCGGCGGTGTGCGCCATCCGGTCACTTTTCTGAAGCTTCAGCCAGGTGAGAAAGTGCCGGGCACGCGCGTGTTCACCGAAAAGGCATCCGAACTGGTGTCCGGCATGATGCGTCTGGTGGTTCTGGGTGGCACCGGGCGGCAGGCGGACGCGCCGGGCTATCGCGTCGGCGGCAAGACCGGCACTGCCGAAAAAGTGCTCGACGATCGGCGCGGCTATGACCGTCGCCGCAACATCACCACTTTTGCCGCCGCCTTTCCGATGGATGACCCGCGCTATGTGGTGATTGCAACGGTCGATGACCCGACCAAGGGCTCACGCTTTGCTGCAACGGTGTCCGGCCCGGTGGTGCAGAAAGTCGTGAAGCGCATTGCCCCGGTGCTGGGCATATTGCCGGATACGTCTGTGGACGCAGAGCCGGATCTGTCGGCCTTTGAAGGGCTGTATAATCCGGTCGATCCCAAACGCGACCCCAATGCCCTGCGCCGGGCCGCGGCCGAAGCCGGGATTGCAGCGGCAGCGGGCACGACAACGACAGAAGGGGCGGGGCAATGACGGACCCGCTGGCCCCCGACCCGCTGGCCCCTGTCCGCCGCGAAGTGCGCGGTTTTGCCATCGACCACCGCAAGGTTCGGCCCGGCATGGTGTTCGGCGCCTTTCAGGGCGCGCGCTTTGATGGCGAAAGCGTCATTGCCGATGCCGTGCGCGCCGGCGCAATCGCCGTGGTGGCGCGGCCGCAGGCGCGGGTGGAAGGTGCTTTGCATGTCGCCGATTCCAATCCACGGCGGCTGTTCGCGCGTCTGGCGGCGGAATTTGTCGCGCCTTTTCCGCAGATGGTCGCGGCTGTCACTGGCACCAATGGCAAGACATCGACGGTCGATCTGGTGCGGCAGCTGTGGACTCTGGCCGGGCAGCCGGCGGCGTCGATGGGGACGCTGGGGGTGATCACGGCGCAAGACGTGCGCAACGATGGCACGGCTGGGCTGACCACGCCGGATATCCTCACTTTCCTGCGCACCGCAGCCGATCTGGCGCGGGAAGGGGTGACGCATCTGGCTTTCGAAGCGAGTTCGCACGGGCTGTCGCAATCGCGCTGTGAAGGCTTGCCGGTGCAGGTGGCGGCGTTTACCAATCTCACCCGCGATCACCTTGATTATCACCCCGATATGGAGGCCTATTTCGCGGCCAAGCAGCGGCTGTTTGCCGAAGTGGCGGCAGCGCAGGGCACGGCTGTGGTGTGGCGCGATGCACAGGCCGATGGCGCGCAATATAATGCCCGTATGGCCGATACCGCGCGCGCGCGCGGCTTGCGATTGTGCACGGTCGGCCCCGACGGCGCCGATATCCGCCTGCGGGCGCAGACAGCAAGTGAACATGGGCAGGATCTGGTCGTCGATGCTTTTGGCACGCGGCTGGATGTGCATCTGCCGCTGATTGGTGGCTATCAGGCGGCGAATGCATTGCTGGCGGTGGCAATCGTGGTCGCGGCTGGTGGCGATGTGGCGCGGACATTCGCCGATCTGGGCCGGCTTGTGGGGGTGCATGGCCGGCTGGAACGGGTGGTGACGACTGCGGTGGGGGCGCCCGTCTATGTCGATTATGCCCATACCCCGGACGCGCTGCACGCCGCTATTGATGCGTTGCGGCCGCACACGGCCGGGCGGCTGATCGTGCTGTTTGGCTGTGGTGGTGACCGCGACCCCGGCAAGCGCCCGCAAATGGGCCGGATCGCCAGCCGGCTGGCCGACCTGGTGTATGTGACCGATGACAATCCGCGCAGCGAGGATGCTGCCGCCATTCGCGCGGCCATTCTGCAGGGCGCGCCGGATGCCGTTGAAATTGCCGGCCGGGGCGACGCCATTCATGCCGCGCTGGGTGAGGCGCGCGCGGGCGATATCGTGCTGCTGGCCGGCAAAGGGCATGAACGCGGCCAGATCATTGGTGATCGGGTGCTGCCGTTCGATGATGGCGAAGTGGCGCGCCGGGTGGCAGGGGAACAGGCATGAGTGCCCGCCCGCCAGCCCGTCCGGCATTGTGGACCGCAGCGGAAATTGCCGCTGCAACGGGTGGCCGCATGTCGGCGCCATTTGCCGTACAGTCGGTGGCCTTTGACAGCCGCGA
>CAZIAA010000015.1:0-12798 GCA_964537365.1 uncultured Sandaracinobacter sp. | reverse complement strand
CAACCATCCCCAGCCATTTCGACCCGCTAAGCTGGCATATCCATGCCATGCTGTTTGGTTTCAGCTATGCCGCAATTGCCGGCTTCCTGCTGACTGCCATTGCCAACTGGACCGGCCGCCCCCCCGTCAGCGGCGCAACGCTTGGCCTGCTCGCCGCCGTCTGGCTGCTCGGGCGCGCCGTCAGCCTCGGCTCCGCTGCCATGCCGCTGTGGCTGGCCGCCGTTATCGAATTGCTGTTTCCAGTGCTGCTGTTCGGCGTTGCGCTGCGGGAAATCCTCGCCGCCGGCAACCGGCGCAACATCAAGGTTCCGATTCCCATTGCCGTGCTCGGCATTGCCGACCTGCTGATGTATCTGGAACTGGGCGGCGTCGATGTTCCGGCCGGCTTCGGCTGGCGGCTCGCCATGGCGGCCATATTGGCGCTCATTTCTCTGATTGGCGGGCGCATCATTCCGGCATTCACCCGCAACTGGCTGCGCCAGCGCGGAGTCACTTCCGTGCCGCCCACCCATAATGCAGTCGATACCGCCGCGCTCGGCCTGCTGCAGATCGGCCTGCTCTGCTGGGCGTTCTGGCCCTATGCCCATGCCAGCGGGCTGTTGCTGTTGCTGGCTGGCATTGCCAATCTCTGGCGGGTCAGCCGCTGGCGTGGCCTTGCCACTTTTACCGAGCCGCTGCTGATCATCCTGCACCTCGGCTATCTCTGGATCGGCATCGGCGCCCTGCTTCTGGGCGCCAGCATCTTCACGGCTGGCGTGCCGCTGGCGGCTGCGATTCACGCACTGACGGTCGGTGTCATCGGCACCATGATTCTGGCCATCATGCCCCGCGTGACACTTGGTCACACCGGCCGGTTTCTGCAAGCGGATCCACTGACGGTTGCAGCCTTCGTCGCCATCATCGCGGCCACGATTTCACGCCTTCTGGCAGCATTCCTGCCCGGATCCTCGGTCAATTATCTGCAGATTTCGGCATTGTTCTGGGGCGCCGGATTCGCACTTTTTGTCTGGCATTACATGAAGATGCTGCTTTCCCCCCGAGTCGATCGCTAGCAATCGGCAATATGCCGGCGCGCGCCGGCACGCCGCGCCATATCTTCATGGGCGGCCACCGGTTTCGATCACCCCGCAACTGCGGTCATTTTCGCCATTGCCGCCCTTGCCCCGCGCAAACATAAGCTTCTGAAGCAATGAATATTCCTATATGACAAGAACTGGCTGTTGGCCTGGTTCCGCCGCGCAAATGGACAAGCGCGCAAATTCTTTGCGCATGCTTTGCCCCGACGCCTGGCCGAATACTTCGCCGCGAACAGCCCGCAACGAGACCGGAGACAGATGGATGAGTGCCCCTGAAAAGGATTACTGGAAACTCGAGAACAGCATCGGCTATCTGACGCGTCTGGCATTTCGTTCCTATTCGGCGCTGATCGAACGGCGCACCCGCAAATATGGCGTGACCGTCGGCCAATGGCGGTTCCTGCGCCAGTTGTGGGTCGAAGATGGAATAACCCAGCGCGAATTGAGCACCCGGGTCGGCATGCGCGAGCCGACGACCGTCGTTGCCCTGCGCGGGTTGATCAAATCCAATCTGGTTTATCGCAAGCCCAGCCAGACCGACCGGCGCAAGATGCATGTTTACCTGACGGATCACGCGCGGGAATTGCAATCCTTGCTGTCCGACGTGTCTGGCGAAGTCAACGAACTGGCGACACGCGACTTCACCGATGCCGAAGTGGATACCCTGCGCAAGCTGTTGCAGCGCGCAATCGACAATATGGCCGAGGAAGCCGCGGAACTGCCGCCGGTACGTGACACCCGCGCCTGATTAATTTTCCCTGGCACTGGAATTCGGAGGATATATTTATTAGCATGCTAATGGCCAATGATTGAATCCGGGCCATCGGTTGTTGCCGGCGGACCTGCAAAGGAACAGCATGCAGACAGACCGGCATCCCCAACCGCCCGCGGAAACGCTCTACGACAAGATCTGGCGGCAACACGCCGTGACCGAAGACGGTGGCGAAACGCTGCTTTATATTGATCTGCATCTGCTGCACGAAGTTACCTCGCCGCAGGCCTTTGCCGGGCTGCTGCAGCAAAACCGGCGGGTGCGCCGGCCGGAACGGACACTGGCCTTGTTCGACCATAATGTGCCGACCGAAAACCAGCGCGCCGGCATTGCAGCAGTGCAGGACCCGGAAGCCCGCGCCCAGCTGGCGAAGCTGGTGGAGAACAGCAAGGCATTCGGCGTTGAACGCTTCGATCTGGGCGATCCGCGCAATGGAATCGTGCATATCGTCGCCCCCGAACAGGGCCGCACCTGGCCCGGATCGACCATTGTCTGCGGAGACAGCCACACTTCAACGCATGGCGCTTTTGGCGCGGTTGCGTTTGGAATCGGCACTTCCGACATCGAGCATGTGCTGGCGACGCAGACCATCTGGAAGCGCAAGGCAAAGAACATGCGCGCCAGTGTCACGGGCAGATTGGTGGCGCATGTCACGGCCAAGGATCTGGCGCTGGCGATATTGCAGCAGATCGGCGTATCCGGTGCCATAGGCTATGCGCTGGAATTTGCCGGCGAAGCCATTCGTGCGCTGTCGATGGAAGGCCGCATGACCCTGTGCAATCTGAGCGTCGAAATGGGCGCGCGCGCCGGGCTGGTGGCACCGGATGACGTCACATTCGCCTATCTGCAGGGCCGCCCCGGCGCACCTTCGGGCGCCAATTGGGCAACGGCGCTGACGCGCTGGCAAGCCTTGCCGAGCGACCCGGGCGCGCATTTCGACCACGAATTCGAGCTTGATGCCAGCACCATTGCACCGATGGTGAGCTGGGGCACGACACCGGCGCAAGCCATTGCCGTCACGGAACGGATTCCGGATCCGGCCCGGCACAACGACGCCCAGGCGCGCGCCGATGCGGAAAAAGCCCTTGCCTATATGGACCTGCGCCCCGGCACACCCTTGACCGATATTCGAATCGACCGCGCCTTCATTGGTTCCTGCACCAATGGCCGCATCGAGGATCTGCGCGCTGCTGCCGCCATTGCCCATGGCCGCAAGGTCGCCGATCATGTTCGAGCCATGGTCGTGCCCGGTTCCGGCCTCGTCCGCCAGCAGGCCGAGCGCGAGGGGCTGGACCGGATTTTTCGCGACGCCGGATTCGACTGGCGCGAGCCGGGCTGTTCCTTGTGCGTCGGCATGAACGCCGACCGGCTGCAACCCCGCGAACGCTGTGCGTCTTCATCCAATCGCAATTTCGAAAACCGCCAGGGGCCGGGCGGGCGCACGCATCTGATGAGCCCGGCCATGGTCGCGGCGGCAGCGATTGCCGGCCATATCATGGATGTGCGCGACCTCGCCTGAGTGAACAGCCGGCCGAAGTCAGCCGACGGCGGCGGCTTCGAAGGCGTCGATCTCGGCGACGTGCGCCAAGGTGCGCTGAATATCATCCTGGCCGTTCAACAGGCGCGTCCGCACCCGGGCATCGATTGCAAAGGGCAGCACGCTGCCATCCGCCAGCGTAATGCATTCGCGTTCGAGATCGACCTCAATTTCGGTCCCGACCGACTCGTGCAGTCGTGCCATCGTTGAATCATCCGGGGAAATCAGCAGCAGGCCGTTGCGGGCGCAATTGCCGGCGAAGATCATGCCGAAGCTGGGCGCGATGATGCAGCGGATGCCATGATCAACCAGCGCCCAGACGGCATGTTCACGTGAAGAACCACAGCCGAAATTCGGCCCCGATAGCAGGATTTGCGCATCGGCATTTTCCGGCCGGTTGAGGATGAATTCCGGCCGTGGCGCACCGCTTTCGTCATGGCGCAGCTTGTCGAACAAATGCACTCCCAGCCCGTCGCGAGTCAGCCCCTTCATATAGCTGGCCGGCAGGATCTGATCGGTGTCGATATTGGCGGCCGGCAGAGCCATCAGGCACGAACGCAGGCGGGTAAATACTTTCATGGCGGGTCCATCCTGCCTTAGATGCGACGGTGACATCGTTGAAAACAGTTCGTATACTATGTAAATAAGTTACTGATGGGGGAATTGCAAATGGACAAACGCCTGATCAATATTGCCGACCGGCTGTTCGAAGCCCGGACATCCGTGCGCGCCATGCCGCCGCCGGCGCAGACGGATGCCTTGGCGGATGTGGCCGAAGCCTATGCCATTCAGCGCCACAACAACGACCGCCGCGAACGCAGCGGAGACCAGCCGATCGGGCGCAAGATCGGGCTGACTTCGGAAGCGGCGCAAAAGCAGTTCCAGATCGACTCGCCCGATATCGGCCTGTTGTGGGCCAGCACCCGCCATGACAGCGGCGCCAGCATTGACCACAGCCAGTTGCTGTATCCGCGCGTCGAAGCCGAAATCGCCTTTGTGCTGGGGCGCGATATTACGACGGCTGATCTGTCCGACGCCGATCTTGCCGCCTGTGTCGATTCCGCCATGGCCGCGCTCGAAGTCGTCGACAGCCGCATTACCGAATGGCAGGTCACCCTCGCTGATACCGTTGCCGACAATGCCTCCGGCTGGGGTATCGTCTGTGGCACGGCCAGACGCCCGCTCGCTGAAATCAAGCTCGACGCGATTGCCATGCGCATGACCCGAGGCGCGGAGCCTGTCAGCACTGGCCACAGCACGGCCGTGATGGGCAATCCACTCAATGCGTTGCGCTGGGCGGCGGGCGAGGCGCTGGAACTGGGCCTGCCGCTCAAGAGTGGGGAAATCATTCTGACCGGCGCGCTGGGGCCGGCGATCGCCGCCCAGGCCGGTGACCATTTCACGGCCGAAATCACTGGCTTCCCGCCCGTCGAGGTACATTTTTCCAGTTGATGGATGCGCTCAATCCCGGATTCCGACCGACCGCCCCTTTCCGCCCGGTCCGGCTTGCAGCTATGGACAGAAATGAGAATTTGCGACATATTCTTCGTATACTAATCAAAACTGGGAGAAGCAGATTATGGATCCGAACGGCCTCGACGGAATCGACAGGGAATTCATTGGCACGGTATCGCCGACGGCGCCGCGCATTCAGGCGGGTGGTCACCCATGCCAGGGCATTTACTACAAGCAGGCCGGCACCCGGCCGAAAGTCGCGCTGATTGCGACGCATTATAATGTCGATTTTTCCGAACATTATATTGCGCCCTATTTCGCCCGCCAGGGCTTCGGCTTTCTCGGCTGGAACACGCGTTATCGTGGGGTCGAGGACCAGTTCCTTTTGCACCACGCCATCCTCGACATCGGTGTCGGCATGCGCTGGCTGCGCGAGCAGGCCGGTGTCGAGCAGATCGTCATTTTCGGCAATTCCGGCGGTGGCTCGTTGATGGGCGCCTATCAGGCCGAAGCCATTGCGGCCACACTTGCCGGGGAACTGGATGATGCCGGGCAGGAAGCCTATGCGCAACTGATCCAGGGCGATCTTTACGTGTCATTCAATGCGCACCAGGGCCGGCCGGAAGTGCTGACCGACTGGATGGACGCATCGGTGGTCGATGAAAACGACCCCGTCGCCACCAATCCGGAACTGGACCCGTTCAACAAGGACAATGGCCCGCCCTTTTCCGACGCCTTCATTGCAAAATACCGCGCCGCACAACGCGCCCGCAACCAGCGCATTACCGACTGGGCCAAGGCCGAACTGAAGCGTCTGAACGATGCCGGCATTCCGGACCGGATTTTCCCGATGTTCCGTTGCTGGGGCGATATCCGCTGCGTCGATCCGGCCATCGACCCGTCCGAGCGCAAGCCCAACCGGTGCTATCGCGGCGTTCCGGAAATCGCCAACCGCACGCCCAGCATCGGCCGCGCCAACACATTGAAAACCTGGCTCAATATGTGGAGCCTCGAAACCTCGCCCTGTCAAGGCAAGCCGCATCTCGCCAAGCATAATACGCCGGCGCTGGTGCTGCAGGGGCTGGCCGATACCGGGGTTTTCCCGAGCGACGCGCGCAAGATCTATGATTTCCTCGGCAGCAGCGACAAAAAGCTCGAACTGATCCGGGGTGCGCATTATTTTGAAGATTCAATCGCCGAACGGCAGAATGCCGCCGATATCGTCGGCAGCTGGATCCGGGAGAAGATCTGATCGCCATGGCCGGCGGTGATGCGGCAATGGTGCAGACCCTGCTTTCGCGGGCGGGGATTCTGCCGGCAGTGGACACGGCAATCACGCTGGTGCCATTGACCGGCGGCGTGTCCTGCGATGTCTGGCGCGTCGACGCCGGCGGGCAAGTGTTGTGCGTGGTGAAGCGGGCGCTGGCGCAGTTGCGCGTCAAGGCAGACTGGTTCGCGCCCGTCGACCGCACCGAAAGCGAAGTGCGCTGGTTGAAGCAGGCGGGTTCGATCGTGCCGCACCTGTGCCCGAAGATTCTGGCCGAGGATGCGGACCAGCATATCTTCGCCATGGAATTCCTGCCGCCGGAAAGTCACCCGGTGTGGAAGGATGCATTGTTTGCCGGCGTTGTCGATGTGGATTTCGCCGCGGCCGTCGGGCGCGATCTTGCTAAAGTGCATGGCGCGACCGCGCATGACCCGACGATTGCGCGCGAATTCGACACCGGGGTGCTGTTCACCGATCTGCGCATCGACCCGTTTCTGCGTTATGTCGCCGACAAGCAGCCGGCGGTGGCGCCACGCCTGCGGGCGCTGGCGGATGATCTGGCGCAGAACCGCACGGCGTTGGTGCATGGCGATGTCAGCCCGAAGAATATCCTGATTGGGCCATCGGGGCCGGTGTTGCTGGATGCCGAATGCGCGGTTTATGGCGACCCGGCCTTTGATGTGGCTTTTTGCACCACGCATCTGCTGCTGAAAATCGTGCATCTGGCCGATAATGCCCCGGCCCTGCGCGCCTCGGCGCTGGCGCTGGCGCAAGCCTATCTGGAGCGGGTCGACTGGGAAGCCGCCGAGGCCATCTCCACCCGCATCAGCGCGTTGACGGCAGCGCTGTTGCTGGCCCGGATCGATGGCAAATCGCCGGCTTCCTATATCGAGGACGAAAGCGAGAAGCAGCGCATTCGTGCCGCCGCGCTGGCGTGTCTGTCGCGGCCACCTGCCCGCCTGCCTGACCTCATTGCCAGCTGGCCATTGGATGGAGAATTTCCGAAGTGAAATGGAATATTGCCGAAGTGAAGGCGCGCCAGCTGTGGGATTCGCGCGGGCGGCCAACCGTCGAAGCAGAGATCCGCTTGCAGGGCGGTGCCATCGGCCGCGCCATTGCGCCAGCAGGCGCGTCGCGCGGGGCGCATGAAGCCATTGATCTGCGCGACGGCGGCGAAGCGCAGGATGGCATGGGCGTGGACCGGGCGGTGGCCAATATCCGCGACCGCATTGCGCCGATATTGCTGGGCCGGGATGTGCGCGATCAGGCTGCGCATGATTCCGCCATGGTGACGCTGGATGGCACGCGCGACCGTTCCAATCTGGGCGGCAATGCGCTGGTTGCAGTGTCGATGGCGCTGTTGCACGCCGCGGCCGCGGCCGCGGACGTGCCGGTCTGGCGCTATCTGGCGGATGGCCGCAATGTGCGCATTCCGCTGCCTGAAATCCAGATTTTCGGCGGCGGCGCCCATGCCGGCCGGCGCACCGATGTGCAGGATTTCATGGTGATGGCCCCGCATGCCGGCAGTTTCCGCCGCGCGCTGGAAATGACCGCCGATGTCTATCGCGCCGCCGGGCGGTTGATGGAAGCGCGCGGACCGATCACTGGCGTTGCCGATGAAGGCGGCTGGTGGCCGAATTTCGATTCCAATGAAGACGCGCTCGATGTCCTGACCAAGGCAATCGAGGAAGCCGGCTATCGCCCGGGTGCCGATCTGTTCATTTCGCTCGACATGGCGGCCAATGAATTCTGTCAGGACGGGCGCTATCGCATGGCGCTCGACAACAGCTGGCTCGAAGGCGGGCAGATGGTCGAATTGATGACTCGCTGGGCCGGGCGTTACCCGATCCTGTCGATCGAGGACCCGGCCGGACAGGATGACTGGGACAGCATGGCGGCGGTCGTCGCTGCGATTGGCGACAAGGTGCAGATCATTGGTGACGATGTGCTGGTGACCAATGCCGAACGCGTGCAGCGCGCGGTTGCCGGCAATGTTTGCAACGCCGCCCTCATCAAGGTCAATCAGGTCGGCACCATCAGCGAAGCCAAGGCCGCGCTCGATGCCGCGCGTGACGCCGGCTGGGGCACCATCGTTTCGGCGCGCTCCGGCGAAACCGAGGATGTGACCATTGCGCATCTGTCGACGGGCTGGGACGCCGGGCAATTGAAGGTCGGCTCTTTTACCCGTTCCGAGCGCATGGCAAAGTGGAACGAAGTATTGCGCATCGAGGAAGAATTGGGCAGTGCCGCGCGCTTTGCCGGCGCCAGCGCCTTTGCCGGTGCCGTGGCCGCCAATCTCGGGAGTTGATTCATGAGCATCGTTCTGCACGCCCACGCCAGCCGGGAATTCATCCGCCAGGTCGATGATGTGTTCGGCGCCGATGTCGTCACCATCGTCGATGAAATGGACGATGCCGGAATCATGGCGGCATTGCCGACGGCGGAAGTGCTGCTGCATGTGTTGCGGCCGGTGACACCGGAAATGATTGCAGCAGCGCCGAAACTGAAGCTGATCCAGAAGATCGGCGTTGGCGTCAACACCATCGCGCTGGAGGCTGCCAAGGCCCAGGGCCTGGCCGTGTGCAACATGCCGGGCACCAACACCCAGGCGGTGGCGGAACATGCCCTTGCCCTTATTCTAGCGGTGCTGCGTCGGATTCCGACATTTGATCAGCTGACCAAGGCCGGCGAAGGCTGGGACGCCGATCCGGATCTGGTCGATTCCGTGGGCGAAATCCGTGGCCGCACCGTTGGCCTCGTCGGCATGGGCAATGTTTCCAGCCGGCTGGCGCATGTGCTGGAAGCGCTGGGCGCGAAGATCATTTACACCGATCTCAATTCCCGCCCGGACCTGGCTTATGAATTCGTCTCCATGCAGGCCTTGCTGGAGCGTTCCGACATCATTTCGCTGCATATTCCGCTGACCGACAAGACCGAGCGCATCATCAATGCCGAGGCATTGGCGAAGATGCCGCGCGGCGCCATCCTCATCAACACCGCGCGCGGCGGCCTCATTGATGAAGATGCGCTGGTGCAGGCGCTGGAAAGCGGGCGGCTGCGCGGGGCTGGTCTCGATGTCTTTGCCGAAGAGCCGGTCGATCCAGGCAACCCGCTGCTGAAATTCGACCAGGTGGTGACCAGCCCGCATATCGCCTGGCTGACACCGGAAACGCTCAACCGCAGCCTGAAGATCGCCGCTGAAAACGCCCGCCGGGCACTGGCCGGCGAAGAACTTCTGCATCAGGTGGTCTGAACATGGCCGGGCTCCCCATCGTTTTCGCCTGCGGGCAATTGCTGACCGGGCGGGTGTTCGAACCGCAGATCAGCGCCCTGTCCGCGCGCCACACCGTCAGCATATCCGACCATCAGAGCGACGACAGCATTGCCGGCATGGCGGCGCGGCTGCTGGCGGATGCGCCCGAGCGCTTTGCCCTTGTCGGCCATGCCATGGGTGGCTTCATTGCCTTTGAAGTGATGCGACAGGCGCCGGAGCGGGTCGACCGGCTGGCCTTGCTGGCGACATTGGCGCCCAATGACGGCCCGGCGCAGACCGAGCGCCGGCAGGGCTATATCCGTCTGGTCGAGGAAGGCCGTTTCCAACAGATCATCGAAGAGCGCATTCCCATGCTGTTTTCACCCGCGGCGCGCGATGACGAAGCCTTGCTGACGATCGCGCGACAGATGGCGGCCGACACCGGGGCAGCGAAATTCCTGCGCCAGCAGCGCGCCATCATGAGCCGCGCCGACAGCCGCCCTACCCTCGGCCGGATCGCTGTGCCGACGGCATTGCTGTGGGGCGATGCCGATGGAATCACCTCCCGCGCGCATCAGGATGAAATCCTGCACGGCATTGCCGGTTCGACGCTGACGGTCATACCCGGCGCCGGGCATCTGCTGACTCTGGAGCAGCCGGAGGTTGTGACTGCTGCGCTGGAGCACTGGCTTGGCTGACTGACAGGCGCTGCCCTGCGGCAACGCCTGTCCTGATTTCAAACCAGTTCCGCGCGCACCAGCGCAGTGCCGTCCACCATCGCTTTCAGCTTGGCCTGCGCCAGTTCGCGGCTGTGGTATTTCATGCCGCAATCGGGCGCGATCCAGAGGCGATCCTTTGCGACATAGCGCAGGGCATCACGGATGCGGCCAGCCACCGTTTCCGGGGTTTCCACGGCATCATCGGCCAAATCGATCACGCCATACATGATGGTCTTGTCCGGCAATTCCGACAGGATTTCCGGATCGAGACCCGGTTGCGCGGCTTCGATGGAAATCACATCGACGTTGGAGCGATTGAGTTCAGCAAGGAAATCATAGGCCTTGGGCTTGGTCGTGCCATGGCCCTTGTGCACCAGGGCATAGCCGAAACAGATGTGCAGCGCCGTGGTGCCGTCCACGCCATCGAGGGCGCGGTTGATCGCTTCGATTGCGAATTCCTGCGCCGCATCGGGCCGGGCCTGCAGATAGGGTTCATCCAGCTGCACCACATCGACGCCGGCTGCAAACAGGTCGCGGATTTCGGCGTTGACTGCATCGGCATAGGCCATGGCGAGGGATTTCTGATCCGGGTAATAGCCATTCTCGGCCTGCTGGGTCATGGTGAATGGCCCGGGCAGCGTCAGTTTCACTGGCCCGAGCGCCCGGCTGACCAGAAATTCCGCATCCTGCGCTTCGATCGGGCGCAGGCGCTGGATCGGGCCGGACACCAGCGGCACCGGATTGGCATTGCCAGTGCGGTCGATGGCAGTGCCATGGCGATCCGGATCGATTCCGCTCAACGCCGTCGCCAACCGGTTGGAATAGCTTTCGCGGCGCATTTCGCCATCGCCAACGATGTCGATCCCCAGCAGTTCCTGATCGCGAATGGCCATCAATGTCGCTGCTTCCTGCGCATCTGCCAGCCATTTTGCCGGTATCCGCCACAATTGTTCGGCCCGGACGCGCGGCGGCAGGCTGGCGTTCAGCCGTTCCCGATCGATCAGCCAGTCCGGTTGCGGATAGCTGCCGACGATCGTGGTCGGCAACAGTGGCAGGTCATGAAGTCGGGACATCGCAGATCTTTCCATCAGTCGGTCTGTGCATGGGTCGGGTGTTCCCATTCGCGGGTCTTTCCGTCCGCCAGACTATTGATAACCGGACTGTTGATAAACAGCGCAAAAGGCCGGATGAACCAAAACATCAGGCCTGCACCAGAGAAGGGAATCACATGCCTACACCACCCGCCCATGCCCCAGCAATCGGAGACTGGCTGTGCACCATTGATTTCGAAGTGGAGGCCGGAATCTTCAACATCGGCCAGTCGCCGTTCGGGGAACAGCGTATCGGCTATATCAGCGGTGGCCATTTCGCCGGCCCGAAGATGCGCGGCATCGTGTTGCCCGGCGGCGGCAACTGGCCGCGTGGCGGGCGGCTGGACGATTCCAGCTCAGTCAGCAGCTTTGATGCCCGCGCCGTGCTGAAGACCGATGACGATGCGCTGATTTACATCACCTATACCGGCCGCGCCGTCATTCCCGACGATGTGCGCGCGGAATTCGGCGATCCGGACAAAGCCAGTCTGGTGCAGCCGACGCGCTATTATCTGCGCATCGCTCCGGTTTTCGAAACCGCGCATCCGAAATATCGCTGGCTGAATGGCGTGCTTGCGGTTGGCCATGGCGAACGCATCAATGGCGGCGCCCGGCAGTCTCTGTTCGCAATCGCCTGAGCGGGAAGCGGCTGGCCAAAGCCGGCGCTGGATTCAGGTCCAGTCGGCCGCCAGCCCTGCCATCATGTCGGCAAAATGCTGCTTGCCAAGACGTTGTTCGACCGCCCGGGTCACGGATTCTACTGCGGCCTGGGCATCGTGGCGCATGCGCTGACCGGTTTCCGTCAATACCAGCCGGCGGTGGCGGCCGTCGCTTCCATCCCGTTCCAGCCGGACGATGTCCTTGTTGCTGAGCTGACGGATGGTGGTGTGCACGGCCTGCCGCGAGATCCCCAGCTTGCGGGCGATGTCCGACGGCCGCACCGTTCCAGCCGAAATGTTCAGCAGCACCATCGATTGCGACCGGCTGATGTCCGGCCAGCCCTTGGCGCGGACCTGCGTTTGCAGTTGTTCGTCCATCCAGACAAAATGTTCGAACAGGTACAGCATCAGATGATGTGAAGTCATGGACCCCGCTGCTAGGCGAAAGCTGCCAGCGTGAAAAGTAAAATTGCCTTGGACATGGCGCGGCAGCCCTGATATCAATAGTAAGCTAACCAGTTTTGTGATGCAGTTGCGCTTTCCGCCATCGGGCGACGGCGGGATTTCAACCTTGTCTTTTGCCATGCTATCCTGCCAGAAGCATGGGTAGTTGGGCTGTTGGTAGTTTGGAGGAAGGGGCTGATGCGGGCATTGATGCAGGACCTGCCGCTGACGGTGGACCGGCTGCTGGATCACGCGGCGCGCTGGCATGGGGATCGGGAAATCATTTCCCGCGATGCCGAAGGCAGAGTGACGCGCAGCAATTATGCCGAAGTGCATGCCGAGGCCAAACGCGTTTCCAATGCGCTGGCGCGCGCTGGTATCCAGCGGGGCGACCGCGTTGCAACGCTGGCCTGGAATGGCGCCCGCCATCTGGCGGCCTGGTATGGCATCGTCGGTATGGGCGCCATTTGCCACACCATCAACCCGCGCCTGTTCATGGAGCAGATCAGCTATATTGCCGGGCAC
>CAZIAA010000014.1:0-12958 GCA_964537365.1 uncultured Sandaracinobacter sp. | reverse complement strand
GCTGGAAATATTGCTGAACCGGCCCGATGGCCAGCTGGCCTTGATGCAACCACCGCCAGCCGCGCCGGTGCTTCCGCAACTGGCAGCCAGGCCATTATCACCGCGCGAACAGCAGATTGCCGAACTGGTGCGCGAAGGCCGGCTCAACAAGGAAATTGCCTGGCTGACCAGATTGTCGGAATACACCGTCGAAAATCATTTGCGGCGCATCTACCGCAAATTCGGAGTCCATAACCGAACCGCACTGGCGGCCGCCATGGCGACCGCCAGCAGCCGGTCGCCGGAGGGCGCTTCGCCTAAAGATTGACTGCGAAGGTTGCGCCCACCCAGCGCGGCATCTGATAGACAGCTTCGCCGGTATTGCCGACGCCGGAAATATCAAACAGATTGATTGCCCGCCGGGTGTCGAACAGATTGTTGACAAAGACGCTGAGCGACCAGCGATCATCCGGCGCCCTGTAACCAGCCAGCAGATCCGCTACCACCAATGATGGAATATGCGTTGATGGATTGTTCAGCGAATCCCGATACATCGACGTGCGCGCCCGCGCCGCTGCCTGCGTGAACATTTCGCCGCCCAGCATATCCCAGCCATAGCGCGCTCTGGCGACTCCGCTCCACTTCGGAGCCAGCGGCAGCACATTATCCGACACGATCGCCACTGCACCTGTCGGGTTGTTGATGCCATCGACGCGGGTATGCACATAGCCACCGCTCAACGACAGATCCAGGCCACGGATTGGCGTTGCGACAATTTCCAGCTCGCCACCATAGACCTTGGCGTTGTTGTTGGTGATGACGTTGGTGATGCCAATCAGGCTGGTGTTCTGCATGTTGCGATAATCATAGTAAAAAGCCGCAGCATTCACCCGCAGGGTGCGATTGGCCAGCATCGATTTGACGCCGATTTCCCAGGCATTGTTCACTTCTTCGCGGAACGGCCGCAGCGCCGCGGGCGTGCCGGCGACATTGCCGCTGATGAAGCCACCACTTTTGACGCCGCGCCGATAGCTGACATAGGTCAGCACATCGTCATTCGGCTTGTAGTTGATCTGCAGATTGACGTTCACCATGCCTTTTTTGAATTGCGCCAGATCGCCGTTCGTCGCCCGGTTCAGAATGGTGAAATCCGCAGTCGGGTCGGCGAATATCTGCCGCCTGAGCGCTTCATAAGCCTCAATCGTCTGTGGCAGAGCTGTATCGATCGGCAGGTTGACCGTCAGCGCATTGATGGAATTGATGGTCTTGTCATCATGGGTATAGCGCAAGCCGGCAATCAGAGTCAGTTGATCGGTCAGATCATATTCGCCCTGCCCGAACACTGCGATGCTTTTCAGATCCTGTCGATCATCAAAGGCCTGACCATAAAGCGTCGTGCCAAATGGCGTGACATTGGCGCCGAAAAACAGCGGCGACGCCGAAGTCGTGCGAATGTGATGATCGAGATAGCTGCTGCCAAAAGTCAGCCGGAACGGGCCATTGTCATAGGTGCCGCGCGCTTCGATGATCCAATGCCGGGAATTCGCCTTGTTGGAGAAATTGCACAATGGCAATGGCGTATGGTCGCAATCCTCGATGCTGTATTTGTTCGAGCGCAGATAACCAGCAATGACGGTGAAATCGAGCGTGTCACTGGCGCGCGCCTTGATGGTGGCGAGGAAATGCCGCATTTCGCTGGCGATTTCGCTGGCGCCATCGGAATTGGTTTCATCGATGCCGGGCGCGCCGATGTTTTCCGGTGTCTGCCCGAACGCATCGGCGGCAATGGCATAGGTGCCCGGAAGCCCGGCAATCTGGCCAACCGGATACATGCGCTCATTGGTCGCGGTCACTGGCCCCATCTTGCCATATTCGCCCTTCAGCAACAGCGAGAAATCACTGCTGGGGCTGTAAAGCGCCTGAATGCGCCCGGCGTAGAATCGCGACTGCCCACCCTTCTGCCAGTTTGCATTGGGATTGACGTTGCGAAAATAGCCATTGCCAGTGTCCGTTGAAAATGCTGCCCGCACTGCCAATGTGGAATCAATCGGCACATTCAGAAAGCCTTCGGTGCGCACCGTGCCATGTTCGGCGAACGTCACGGCAGCGCGCCCGGCGACAGCGTCGGTATCGGGCTTGTTGGTGTAATAATTCAGCGTGCCGGCAGTCGAATTGCGCCCCTGCACCGTGCCCTGCGGGCCGCGCGCGACTTCGACGCGGGCGATGTCAAACGTCAGGAAATCCGCCTGCCCGGCGCCGATCATGTAGAATTCATCGACATAGGCCGTCGCAGTCGCTTCGGTGGTATCCTGAAAATCCGGCTGCCCGACGCCGCGGATGGTAATCTGGGTGTTGAAACCGGGCGACGCATAAGAGCGGACGATTTCGATATTGGGCGTGGCATTCGCGACATCGAGCGCAGTTGTGATATTGAAGTCGCGCATCTGCTCACCACTGAGCGCTGCAATCGAAATGCCGACGTTCTGCAGGCCCTGTTCGCGGCGGTTGGCAGTGACGACAATATCCTCGATCTGGTCGCGCTCTGCCAGTTCATGTGCGCCCGCTGCCCCGGCCTGCTGCGCAAGCGCGGCCGGTGGCACGGCAATTGTCAGGCCCATCGCGCCCGCCAGCCATATCGTCTTCATGCTGTTCATCTGTCTCTCCCCTCGAAGCTCCGTTACATCCTGATCGTCCAATCTAGAACGAGCACCCGCAAGCGGTCGATTGACGGGAAAGCGTCAACCGCGAAACGCCGTTTCGGCCTGATCGAGGTGGCTGGCATCGCCCAATATGCGGGTGAAATTCGGCTGGCCGGTGTGCGCCGTCATGCCGCCGTCCACCACCAGATTATGGCCGTTCACATAGGACGCATCGGCAGAGCCGAGAAAGGCAATGGCCGCGGCAATTTCCGCTGGTTCGGCCGCGCGCGCCATCGGCAAGACGCCGTCATAGGCCGCCATGATCGCCGGATTGTCGAGCAGCCCCACCGCCAGCGGTGTGCGGGTCAACCCCGGGCTGACACAATTGGCGCGTACCTGCGGGGCATGATCGATGGCCATGGCGCGAGTCAGATTGATGACCGCGGCCTTGGCAGCGTTATAGGCGGCAAAACCGTAATCCGCAGCCATGCCGGACGCGGACGCCACATTGACGATGGCGCCCTGCACTTTGGCCAGATGCGGCATGGCGGTGCGACTGGCCCAGAAAACCGTTTCGACATCGACCGCCATCACTTCGCGCCAATGCGCAAGATCGATTTCGGTCACCTTGCCGAACGAGCCCATGCCGGCATTGTTGACGAGAAGATCCAGCCGGCCAAAGCGCGTCGCCACCCGGCCAATGAGGGCCGCAACCCGATCGCTGTCGCGCATGTCGATCTGTTCGGCAATGACCCGCTGCTGATCCTCGAGCGCATTGGCAACCGCACAGGCTGCGTCGCAGCGGACATCGGCGATGACCACCGCCGCGCCTTCGCCATGCAGCCGGCGCACAGTTGCTTCGCCAATACCCGAACCGCCACCCGTCACGATCGCCACCTTGCCCCGATACCGCATGCACCATCTCCTGAAAGACGAGCGCATGTGCGACACCGGGTGCCTGCTGTCGATTGACGGGAATCAGTCCCTTTCCGCCCGCGCGGTCAGGTTAGCAGCGGGTCAGGCGCCATTTGCCGGGCGCATGGCGCGCTCGAAATCGGCCACGGCGCGCGCCGGGTCGGTGTTCCACACCGCCGCACTGACAGCGAGGAAATCCGCACCGGCGGCGACCAGCGGTGCGCAGTTTTCGACGGTGATGCCGCCAATGGCGACACAGGGGACCGGGCTGAAGCTGGTCCACCAGCGCAGGATGTCGGGCTGGGCCATATGTTCGACGACCTTGGTGCGGGTCGCGAAAAACGCGCCAAAAGCGACATAATCGGCGCCGCCCTCAGCCGCTTCGATCGCCAGATGGCGACTGGCATGACAGGTGACACCAATCTGCGCTTCACGCCCCAGCAATTGCCGCGCCTCCGCAACAGAGCCGTCTTCCTGCCCCAGATGCACGCCATCCGCCCCCGCGGCCTGCGCCAGATCCATGCGGTCATTCAGGATGAACGCAACATCATGGGCCGCGCAGATGTCGCGCAGGGCGCGCGCGGCCGCGACGATCCGATCATCCGCCAGCCCCTTCAGGCGTAACTGATAGGCCGCCACCGTGCCTGCCGCCAGCGCCCGCTGCAGCGCCTGTGCATGCGCATCCAGGTCGATCTCTGGCGGCGAGATCAGGTAAAGCTGGCAGGGCGGGCGCTCCTCCCTGCCGAAGCCTTCGGGGTCATAGCTGGAGGCCAAGCCGCCTCAATCCCGGTTGAGATAGATGTTGATGATGCGATCAAGCAGCGCCAGCGCTTCTTCGCGCGGACGCTGAAAGCTGTTGCGGCCGATGATCGAGCCATTGCCGCCAGCCTCGCGAATGGCGCGGGCATCGTCATACACCGAATCCGCACCCTTGGCCGCCCCGCCCGAAAACACCACCAGCCGGCGGCCTTCGAAACAGGCCTGCACCACATGCGCGGCGCGCTTGGCCTGGGTCGACCAGTCGCCGCCTTCATAGGCCTTTTTGGCGTCCTTCTGCTCGATATGATCGCTCGGCAATTTCACCTTGATGACATGCGCCCCCAGCAGTGCCGCCATATGCGCCGAATAGGCAATCACATCCAGCGCCGTTTCACCAGCGCTGGTCAGATTGCCGCCCCGGGCATAGGACCAGACCACTGCCGCCAGACCCACCGATTTCGCTTCGGCAATCAACTCGCGCACTTCTTCCATCAGGTCGAAGGCATGTTCCGAACCGGGATAAATGGTGAAGCCGACAGCGGCACAGCCCAGCCGTAGCGCATCATCGACGCCAGCGGTGATGGCCTGATCCTTGGTGGTCGCCCAGCTGTTCGAGCTGTTGACCTTCAGAATGGTCGGAATCTGCCCGGCGAAGGTGTCGGCGCCAGCTTCCAGCAGCCCCAAAGGTGCGGCAAAGGCATTCAGCCCGGCATCGATCGCCAGCTTGTAATGGTAATGCGGATCATAGGCCGGCGGATTGACTGCGAAGCTGCGCGCCGGACCATGTTCAAAGCCCTGATCGACCGGCAGGATGACCATCTTGCCGGTGCCGGCCAGCCGCCCGGTGCACAGCATCCGCGCCAGATTGGCCTTGGTGCCGGGATTGTCGCTTTCGTAATTCGTCAGAATCTTGCGGACCGCGCGTGTGACTCTCATGTGCTGTATCCTTGTTCAAGTGCTGCGATTGCGGGCAGGGATTTGCCTTCCATCCATTCCAGAAACGCGCCGCCTGCCGTTGAAACATAGGTGAAATCCTGGGTGACGCCGGCGTGATTAAGGGCCGCGCCAGTGTCGCCACCGCCCGCCACACTCAACAGCACCCCTTCGGTTGTCAACGCCGCCGCCACTTGCGCAACAGCGACCGTTGCACGATCGAACGGCGCCACTTCGAACGCCCCCAGAGGCCCGTTCCAGATCAATGTGGCGCAGGTCTTCAACGCATCCGCCAGAGCCTCCACCGCATGCGGCCCGAGGTCGAGGATCATATCCGTGTCGCCCACTTCATGGACGTTGACGACACGGCTGGGCGTGTCGCTCGACAGTTCCGCTGCCACCACCACATCCCAGGGCAGATGCACCGTGCAACTGGCGGCATCGGCGCGGTTCAGGATTTCCGTCGCCTTGTCCAACAGGTCCGGTTCAAACAGGCTCTTGCCGACCGCCAGTCCCTTGGCTGCAAGGAAGGTGTTGGCCATGGCGCCGCCAATGATCAGATGATCGACCTTGCCGACGAGATTTTCGAGCAGGCCGATCTTGCTCGACACCTTGGCGCCGCCGACCACCGCCGCCAGCGGCCGCGCCGGGTCGCCCAGTGCCGATTCCAGCGCCTGCAACTCGGCTTCCATCGACCGCCCGGCATAGGCCGGCAGCAGATGCGCCAGCCCCTCGGTCGAGACATGCGCCCGATGCGCGACGGAAAAAGCATCATTGACGTAAAGATCGCCCAGCTTCGCCAGTTTTGCAGCAAATACCGGATCATTGGCCTTTTCGCCACGGTGAAAGCGGGTGTTTTCCAGAACGGCAATGCTGCCCGGCGGCAATGCCGTCACCGCCTGTTCGGTTTCCCGGCCGATGCAATCGGCGAAGAACGCGACCGGCCGGCCCAGCACATGGCTGAGTGCCGGCACCACCTGCTGCAGCGACAGCGCCGGATCGCGCCCCCCGCTGGGCCGGCCGAAATGCGACAGCAGCAGCACGATGGCACCGCTGTCGGCCAGTTCGGCAATGGTCGGCACCGCCGCCTGCAACCGGCTCGGATCGGTGACTTCGCCGTTCTGCATCGGCACGTTGAGATCAACGCGCACCAGCGCCCGACGGCCGCGCAGATCCTCGCTCAGGTCATCGAGGGTGCGGAATTTCCTCAAAGAAATTTGCCCATCTGTGCCGCCGTGTCGGCCATGCGGTTGGAGAAGCCCCATTCATTGTCATACCAGGACAATACCCGCACCAGCGTGCCCTGCATGACTGCCGTTTCCAGGCTGTCCACCGTCGATGAATAGGGCACATGGTTGAGGTCGACCGAAACCAGCGGTTCGTCGGAATAATCCAGAATGCCCTGAAAAGCGCCAGCAGCGGCAGCCTTCAGCGCGCCATTGATTTCCTCGGCGCTGGTTGCCCGGCTGGCAACGAAGGTGAAATCCACCAGGCTGACATTGGGCGTCGGCACACGGATGGACGTGCCATCAAGCTTGCCATTCAGTTCCGGCAGCACCAGGCCAACGGCACGCGCTGCCCCCGTCGTGGTTGGAATCATCGACACTGCAGCCGCACGCGCCCGACGCATGTCACTGTGGAAAGTGTCGAGAATGCGCTGATCCCCGGTATAGGAGTGGATCGTGGTCATGAAGCCATGCTCGATGCCAACGGCATCATGCAGCACCTTGGCCACCGGGGCCAGGCAATTGGTGGTGCAGGACGCATTGGAAACAATTTTCTGCGAGCCGTCGATCCTGTCATGGTTGACGCCATAGACCACGGTCAGATCGACGCCCTTCGCTGGCGCGGAAATGAGCACGCGCTTGGCGCCAGCGTCCAGATGCGCGCCGGCCTTGGCGGCATCGGTGAACAGGCCGGTGCATTCCAGCGCAATATCGACGCCCAGTTCCTTGTGCGGCAATTTGGCCGGGTCGCGTTCGGCGGTCACCCGGATGGGCTTGCCGTCGATCACCATATTGTCGCCATCAACTTCGACGGTGCCGGGATAGCGCCCGTGCACGCTGTCGCGCTTGAACAGCAGGGCGTTGGACTTGGCATCGGTCAGATCATTCACCGCGACCACTTCGATGCCGCGCCGGCCTTCTTCCAGAATGGCGCGCAGAACCAGTCTGCCGATGCGTCCGAACCCGTTGATTGCAACCTTCATGGCCATCTCCTTGGCAAGTATTGACTGTTTGCGAGAAAAGCGCCGCCGATCAGCCGTGCTGCTGCAGGGCGGCTTGCACCTGCGCGGCGATATTGTCAGCGGTAAACCCGAAATGCCTGTAGACATCCGCGGCGGGCGCCGACAGACCGAATTCATCAAGGCCGATCATCAGTCCGTCATCACCAACGACCCGCCGCCAGCCGAATGTGGACGCTGCTTCGATCGAGACTTTCAGCACATCCGCCGGCAACAGGCTGTGATCGCCCTGCTGCAGGAAGCGTTCGACGCACGGCATGGACAGCACATCCGCGCCAATGCCCTGCGCTTCCAGCTGCTTTGCTGCATCCACCGCCAGCGCCACTTCGGAACCAGTCGCCACCAGCACCACCTGACGCTGCGCAGTCGCCGCCAGCAAGCGGTATCCACCGTCAGCCGCACGATTGCCGGAATCCGCGGCGTCCGTACGCAGCAGCGGCAGGTTCTGCCGCGACAGCGCCAGAACCGAAGGCCGGTCGCGGTCCGCCAGTGCCAGTTCCCAGCATTCCGCCACTTCGATGGCGTCGGCCGGGCGATACACCATCAGGCCCGGAATGGCGCGCAGCGCCGCCAGATGCTCGATCGGCTGGTGCGTTGGCCCATCTTCGCCAAGACCGATCGAATCATGCGTCATCACATAGATGACGCCCTGTTTCTGCAACGCCGACAGGCGGATGGCCGGCCGGGCGTAATCGGTGAACACCAGAAATGTGCCGCCATAGGGAATGACCCCGCCATGCAGGCTCATGCCGTTCATGGCCGCCGCCATGCCGAATTCGCGGATGCCGTAATGGATATAGCTGCCGCCGTAATGGCCGGCGTCGAGCACCGCTTGCCCCGACGACCGGGTATTGTTGGAGCCAGTGAGATCGGCCGAGCCGCCAATGGTCGCTGCCACCTGCTGGTTGATTGCCCCGAGCGCGATTTCCGATGCCTTGCGGCTGGCCAGCGCCTTGCCGTCGCGGCGGAATTCCGCCTTCAGCTCGCGCAGATCCAGCGCTGGCGGCTGCGCTTGCAGGCGCTGCTGAAACTCTGCTTGCCGGGGGCTGGAATCCAGCCGCACCCGCCATTGCCGATGCGCTGGTTGCGACCGCGCCCCGGCCTGCCGCCAATGTGCCAGAACGTCCGCAGGCACGGTAAAGGGCGCCGCCGTCCAGCCCAGCTTCTGTTTTGCGCCCTGCACTTCTTCGGCGCCAAGCGGGCTGCCATGGGTCTTTTCCGTACCAGCCTTGGTCGGAGCGCCAAAGCCGATCACCGTGCGGCAGCGCACCAGACTGGGCCGGTCTGCGGCGGCGGCTTCGGTCAGCGCGGCGCGGATGGATTGGGGATCATGGCCATCGCAGGCGACGACATGCCAGCCGGCAGCGCGAAAGCGTGCTTCGGTGTCTTCGACCGAGGACAGGGAAATGGCGCCGTCGATGGAAATGCCATTATCGTCCCACAGCACATTCAGCCGGCCGAGCCGCAGATGCGCGGCGAGGCCGATGGCTTCATGGCTGATTCCTTCCATCAGGCAGCCATCGCCGGCAATCACCCAGGTGCGGTGATCGACCAGATCATCCCCGAATTGCGCATTGAGATGACGTTCGGCAATCGCCATGCCGACGGCCATGGCCAGCCCCTGCCCCAAGGGGCCAGTGGTGCATTCGATGCCCGGAAGCTCGCCATATTCGGGGTGGCCGGCGCAGGGGCTGCCCAATTGCCGGAAGCTGCGCAGATCGTCCACCGTCGGCCGGGCAAAGCCGCTGAGGTGCAGCAGCGCATAGAGCAGCATCGAGCCATGCCCCGCCGACAGCACGAAACGATCGCGGTCGGCCCAGTCGGGGGCGGCGGCATCGAATTTCAGAAATTCGCTCCACAGCACAGTCGCCACATCGGCCATGCCCATGGGCATGCCGGGGTGGCCACTGTTCGCAGCCTCGACGGCATCCATGGCAAGCGCACGAATGGCATTCGCCATATCCCCCAGAACAGAGGCAGTCAGCATCTTGGACGCCATCCGGCAACTTCTCCAATCCAGTTTGCGCACAACCCGAAACGACTTGCACGACGCGCGGCCAGCAGACATCTACGCTCGGACAGGGCGAAAATCGGCAAAACCGAATCGACTCCTGCCCGCACATCGCAGTGCCGGCCGGCCATCAACTGCCCGCTCCTTTTCCAAAGCGCGGCGGATAAATCAACGGCAGCGAATGGATAAACATGGTCTGGCTGCCATGTTGACGCCGGGCATGATGTGCTTTTAACCAGTTTTGACAATATTATCCGGGCACGGATGATCCTGGCACGGGAACCTGCTACCCTTTGCTTGTGGAGTAAAATTCATGCCGCCAGAAACAGAAACAGACGCGGACAGCGAGTCCCTGTTGCAACGCATCGAAACCGCCTTGCAGCGGGCGGAAACGGCGGCAGCGCAGCTCGACAACCGCTGCCAGGCAATCCGCCAGGCCGCGCAGGCGACCATTTCCGGCCTCGACCGCGCCATTGCGCTTGCAGCGGAGAAAACCCATGGCTGAAGTCAGTTTTTCAATCGGCGGGCGCGGCTATCGGCTGGCCTGTCGCGATGGCGAGGAAAACGCCCTGCTGGCGGCTGCGGAACTGCTCGACAGCAAGGTGTCGCCGCTGGTGCGCGCGCATGGCCAGATCAGCGAACCGCGGCTGTTGCTGATGGGGGCACTGCAGCTTGCCGGCGAACTGAACGAAGAACGCCGCAGCAGTGCCCGGCCGGACGACAGCAGCGCATTGCCGCCCGACGCAACGGCCAGTCTGGAAAAATTCGCGCAGCGGGCGGAAGCGCTTGCCGACAGGCTTGAGAAAGCCGTCGCCAACACCTAGGTATTGGGTGGCGGGTACTGCCCGATGCGCCAGTGAGCAAGCATCCCTGAGGCGATAACTGAATCCACCGGGAGCTGTCTCTGCCGGGTTCGTGGATCCGGATATATGGCACCCACCTGACGTTTTGGCGTCAGAGGATCTTCAAGACAGCGCTCGGCGCGGTCCCGCCACTTCCCTGCAATATGCCCGCCCCCGCCGCCAGTCCGGCCCACAACCGGCTTGTTGAACGCCGCCTGGCGTTGCAGATATTCCGGCATGCCCATGCAATCGGACCCGTCAGAGCCGCTGTCGCACACGCCCGGCCACAAGCAAGCCCTGCGCCGGGAATCCCGGCTGGCGCGGCGGCATTTCGTCGCTGGGCTGGTGCCCGGGCTGCGGCGCAGCCTGGAACGGGCGCTGGCCAAACAGATTCGGCCGGCGCTGGCGTCAGGCCGGACTCTGGCGTCCTATGCCGCGATGGGCGCGGAAATCGACCCCGCGGCCATCGAAGACGCGGCACAGGCGCATGGACTGCAACTGGTGTTTCCGCGCGTTGCCGGTGATCGGCTGGACTTCCACACCTGCGCCCGCGCCGATCTGATCGCCGGGCATCAGGGCATCCCCGAACCCCCGGCGCATACCCCCCGTCTGCGGCCGGGTATACTGCTGGTGCCGCTGCTGGCCATTGATCCGGCCGGACATCGGCTGGGTCAGGGCGGCGGCTTTTATGACCGTGCCTTGCAGCAATTACGCCAGCAAGGCCCGGTGTTCGCCATCGGTGTCGGCTGGGACATGCAGCTGGTGGACGCGGTTCCGGCCGAGGGCTTCGATCAGCCGCTGGATGCGCTGGTGACGCCGACGCTCTTTCGCTGGCTGCCGGGCGGCGTTAAACAGAAGTCATGACTCCTTCGCTCAGACGACCGTTCGGCATTCTTGCCATTCTGGCCGGGATCTTCGTCTATGCCATTTTTGTCGTCTGGCTGTTCGAGCCAGTCGAGCGGCTGCACCCCTTGTTGCAGTTTCCGGTCTGGGCAGTGCTGGGCATCGCCTGGGTATTGCCGCTGAAACCCGTGATTGCGTGGATCGAAACCGGCAAATGGCCAGCTCGCAAACAAGGCCTGCGAAAGAACGGGCATTGAGAAAAGCGCCCGAAGACTGCCAGACCATGGCCGAAGTCCGCGCCGGCGTCGATGAACTGGACCGGCAACTGGTGGCGCTGCTGGCTGAGCGGTTCCGGTTTATGGACGCGGCAGCGCGAATCAAGCCGCAACGGGCGCAGGTGCGCGATGAAGCGCGCAAACAGCAGGTGATCGAAAATGCTGGCCGAACGGCCGAATCGCTCGGCCTCGGCGCCGGCATTGCCATGGATTTCTGGGAAGCGCTGGTCGAAGCATCCATTGGCTATGAAATGCGGGAATGGGAACGGCGCCACGCCCAAAAGCAAGCCACAGTGCCACAGCCATCTGGCCGCTAAGCTCGGCCGGGCTTTGCGTTCGGTTCTTTGGATAATGATTTTCAGATAACCAATGGCGCGAGCGACGGGACTTGAACCCGCGACCTCCGGCGTGACAGGCCGGCACTCTAACCAACTGAGCTACGCCCGCGTTTGTGTTGGTGTCGTGGACGGCGCGGCTTTATGCGGCAGCGCAGCGCCTGTCAACAGCCAGCGGGCGAAACTGGTGCGTCGAATGATCCGTTGCGCTCGCCCCGGCCGCATGGCAGGCAGGCGCCCATGACAGACTTCGATCAACAACAAGGCATGGCCGAAAGCTGGTTTCGCACGCTGCGCGACCGCATCACTGCCGAATTCGAACGCATCGAAGACGAAGGCGCAACCGCCCCCGCCTTGCCCGGGGCGCCGGCCCGGCCCGGCCGGTTTCAGTTCACCCCCTGGCAGCGGACGGATCATTCCGGCGGGTCTGGTGGCGGCGGCACCATGGGAATCATGAAGGGCCGCATTTTTGAAAAGGTCGGCGTGAATATCTCGACCGTGCATGGCCGGTTCAGCCCGGAATTCGCCAAATCCATTCCCGGCGCCGATGCGGACCCGCGCTTTTTCGCAACCGGCATCAGCCTCGTTGCCCATATGGCCAATCCGCATGTGCCGGCCGTCCATATGAACACCCGCTTTCTGGTCACGCAGAAACGCTGGTTCGGCGGTGGCGCCGACCTCAATCCGGCACTGCCGGATGCCAGTGACACCGCCCAATTCCGACAGGCATTCCAGGACTGTGGCGCGCGCCACGACCCGCAATACTGGCCCAAACACAGCGCCTGGTGCGACGAATATTTCTTTCTGCCGCACCGCAATCGCATGCGCGGCGTCGGTGGCATCTTCTATGACTGGCTGCCGGCCGACAGCGATCCCGAGTTCGAACGCAATTTCGCCTACACCCGCGATGTCGGGGAAACATTTCTGGCGGTTTTTCCAAGCCTCGTGCGCCAACACATGGCGAAGGGCTGGACCGAGGCGGAACGGCGCGAATTGCTGAAATATCGCGGCCTTTATGCCGAGTTTAACCTGCTTTATGATCGTGGCACAAGTTTTGGCCTGAAAACCGGCGGCAATGTGGACGCCATTCTGATGTCACTGCCGCCGGAAGCCGTCTGGGAATAAGCTTGGCCAGGTTTGGCAGCAACTTTGTTCTTGCCGGATGGCTGGATGAACGGCAGC
>CAZIAA010000013.1:0-13360 GCA_964537365.1 uncultured Sandaracinobacter sp. | reverse complement strand
ACATATTTTACAGCAACGCCGGTTACCCAGACCTCCGGAACAGGCGGCGGCGGTTCTGGAATGTCGACCATGGTCAGCGCTGCTGTCTGTGGCTGGGGCTGGATCGTCATGGGCCGCAGCAGCAGCGCGAACAGCAGGGCGTGCGCCAGAAGAATGGCTGTCAGGCGCGCAATTTTGGCGCTCGGCCACTCGCTCGAATGGGCTGCGCTGAACATGCTGCTGGAATTGGCGGTGACCTGCTGGCAATGCAAGAGCCGGCCGGGCTGGACTGGCGCAGGCTGACGGTGGCGTGCTGCGCTGTCTCCCGATAGTTGAGAACAGGCAACAGCAGTGCCGGCAGTTATTGGCAATGGCGTTATGGACAGCCGGGCTGCAATCGTTCAGACAAGCCCACGAGCATGATCAGAGGAGTATGTGAATGACAAAGGGTGACGGCAAGCCGATGCTGGAGGGCGTCCGGGTTCTCGATCTGACCTCGGTGGTGTTCGGGCCTTATGCGACCCAGTTGCTTGTCGATCTTGGCGCCGATGTCATCAAGGTTGAGGAACCAAAGGCCGGCGATGCCATGCGCTGGAGCGCGCCTTCGGCAAAGACGCAAGGCCTGAGCCCGGTGTTTCTGGCGCTGAACCACGGCAAGCGGTCCGTCGCGCTTGATCTCAAGGCAGCGGAAGGCAAGGCGCATTTTCTGGAACTGGTCAAGGATGCCGATGTCCTCATCCTCAACCAGCGCGCCAATGCCGCACGGCGGCTTGGACTTGATTATGAATCCATCCGCGAGGTCAATCCCGATATCATCTATGCCCATTGCGTCGGTTTCGGCCAGTCCGGCCCCTATGCCGATCATCAGGCCTTTGATGATATCATCCAGGCCGCCAGCGGTCTTACAACGCTGCTGTCCAAGGTCGATGGCAATCCCGATCCGCGCTATCTGCCCAGCTTTATCGTCGACAAGGTATCCGGCCTCTATGCCGCGCAATCCGTGCTGGCGGCGATCATCCACAAGCTGCGCACCGGCGAAGGACAGGCCATTGAAATCCCGATGATGGAGGCGTTCAGCGCCTTTCTGCTGCTCGAACATCTGGGCGGCAATACCTTCATTCCGCCCAATGGCCCGGGCTGCTACAAGCGGCAGATCGACCCCGACCGTCAGCCTTTCCCGGCGAAGGACGGTGCCGTCAGCATTGTTGCCTATACCGACGATGCCTGGCCACGGCTGTTCAAGGCGCTGGGTGACGCGGATTTCCTCAATCAGGAAAAATTCGCCACCCGCCGCCTGCGCTTCGACAATATGGAATCGATTCTGAAGCGGGTGAAGGAATTGACCCAGGCGCTGACCGTCGCGGAAATCGTCGAGCGTTGCCGCGCCGAACGGCTGCCGGCGCAGGCCGTGCGTTCGATCGACGATATGCTGGAAGAACCGCATTTGAAAGCAGTCGGGTTTTTCAAGGAGCGCGAGCATCCGACCGAAGGGCGCTATGTGGAAATTGCGCCTCCGGTGCGCTTTTCCGCCTGGACCGCAGCGGAATTCAGCCCGCCGGCAGCGCTCGGGCAACATGAAGGCGCCCGCTGGGCCGATAAGCCAGCCTGAACCAGCCTGTGCCCGGTCGCTGCTGCTGCAGGATGCAGCCGATCCAACAGCGACCGGGTTCGGTCTGCCTCAGTCGCGCCAGTAATTATTGGCCGCGGCGACGGTCTGGAAATGCAGCGCGATCACTTGCGAGGATGCAATCAGCTGGACGGTGTCGGCATCGTAATCGGCGCGCAATTTGCTGCGCACTTCCGCCGATGGCTGGGTGATCGCCACGCCCTTGCGCGCCAGTTTGGTGGCGAGTTCAAAGCCTTCCTGCGGGGTGGCGGTTTTCAATGTCGGGAGCCAGATATCAGCCAAGGGACTTCTCCTTGATGGAACAGCAATGCGCGGAAATCCATGCCGGCAGGCACTGAATTCCGGCCGCAAGAGCAGATGATGACAGGCACGGCCCGCCGCATTTCCTCTCGGGCTGCGGCAGTTTTCGGCTGCGGCATTGACTTGTCAACCGGGGGTGTCATTCTGAATCACATGCTGTGCGGGTCTGCGGATTCCAGAGTGCCATGTCCGGCGATACAGCGACAGAGGATAGAGGGGAGAAACCGGCTTGAACGGTGCAGAGGCTTTTATCGAAACGCTGGTGGATAGCGGCGTTGACGTCTGTTTCGCCAATCCCGGCACATCGGAAATGCAGCTGGTTGCCGCGATCGACAGGACTGACGGCATGCGCGCCATTCTGGGCCTGTTTGAAGGCGTGGTGACGGGTGCGGCCGATGGTTATGCGCGCATGGCCGACAAGCCGGCCGTTACCCTGCTGCATCTGGGTCCGGGGCTGGGCAATGGCATCGCCAATCTGCACAATGCCCGGCGCGCCGGCGTGCCGATGGTGAATATCGTTGGCGACCATGCCACCTATCACCTGCAATATGATGCGCCGCTGACATCGGATGCAGCCGGCGTGGCGCGGCCGATGTCCGACTGGGTGCGGCTGGCGCGGTCGGAACGCGACCTGTCGCAGGCCGGCGCCGAAGCCGTCGCCGTTGCACAGAATTATCCCGGCCGCATCGCCACCGTGATCGTGCCCGCCAACCACGCCTGGAATGCGGGCGCTGCGCCCGTGGCGCCAAGGCCGGTGCCGCCAGCACCGCGCACACCGCCGCAAGTGGTGGCCGAGGTCGCCACGGCGCTGCGGGCGGGGCAAGCCGGCGCCTGCCTCATTCTGGGCGGGCGGGCATTGCGCGAAGACGCCTTGCTTCAGGCGGGACGCATTGCGGCTGCCACCGGCGCTCGTCTGGTCGCGGAAACATTCTTTGCCCGCATGCAGCGCGGGGCCGGCCGGGTGGCGGTGGAACGGCTGCCTTATTTCGGTGAGGAAGCACAGAAATTCCTCAGCGATTTTGGCACCATCATCCTGTGCGGCACCGAAGCGCCGGCCTCCTTCTTTGCCTATCCCGGCAAGCCGAGCTTTCTGGCGCCGGAAACTGCCGCTCTCCACCGTCTGGCTGCGCGCGACGAAGATGTGCTGGCGGCGCTGAGCGATCTGGCCGAACAACTGGACGTCCCGGCCGAGCCCGCTGGCGTGCAGGCGCCGCATGTCGTTCTGGCCGAGGATGGGCCGATCCGTCCGAAGGCCATTGGCGCGATTCTGGGCGAATTGATGCCGGAGGACGCCATTGTTTCGGACGAAGGCACCACCGCGGGCGCGCTGGCCTTTCCGCTGACGGCGGGCGCTGTCCGCCATGACTGGCTGTATCTGACGGGCGGGGCGATTGGCCAGGGTCTGCCGGTTGCAGTCGGCGCGGCGGTTGCCTGCCCGACCCGCAAGGTCATTGCGCTGCAGGCGGATGGTTCGGCGATGTACACCAATCAGGCGCTGTGGACCATGGCGCGGGAAAATCTCGATATTGTCGTGCTGTTGCTCAACAATGGCTCTTATGCCGTTCTGAATATAGAGCTAATGCGGGTCGGGGCGCGGAATCCGGGACCGAAGGCGCTGTCGATGCTGGATCTGGGCAATCCGGATATTTCCTGGGTCAAGCTGGCCGAAAGCATGGGCGTGCCGGGGGAACGGGTGACGACGGTTACGGAATTGCGCCGGGCGCTGGCCTCCGCCTTGAAAACAAAGGGCCCGCGCCTGGTGGAACTCATGTTATGAGGCAGGCTGGAATCGGATTCGCGGAACCGGCCCGGCGGTGCTGAACGGGACGGTGGCATGGCGGCACTGGTTCAAGACGGGGACGCCCTCATTCTCACTCTGAAGGTGCGGCCATCGGCGCGGCGCGATGGCTGGCGCGGTCGGCTTGGGGAGGCATTGAAAGTCGATGTGGCGGCAGTGCCGGAGGATGGCCGCGCCAATAGGCAGTTGATCGAATTCATTGCGAAAAGCTTTGCCGTTCCGCGCGCCGATGTGGAATTGCTGTCGGGGGCGAACAGCCGGCAGAAGCGTGTCCGGATAACAGGCGCATGGCGCCTGCCGGCAGAGCTGGGGGATGCAGCGGGGGCCTGAAGGTGCAGGAGGTGAGATTGCGGGAAGAAGTGAAGCAACTGCAGCGCCGGCTGGGCGTGGCGGCGGACGGGGTGATTGGCCCGAAGACGCTGGCGGCGATGAAAAGCGCGCTCGATAGCGGTCTGGCGCTGGCAAGTAGCGAAATTCCGCATTGGCCGGACGTGCGCGCGCATCTGCTGGTCGAGGAAGGCAGCAAGGCCAGCGTTTATCAGGACCATCTGGGTTATTGGACGATCGGCGTCGGCCGGCTGGTGGACGCACGCAAGGGCGGCCGGTTGCGGCCGGACGAAGTGGATATGCTGCTGGCGAATGACGTGCGCGAATGCGTGCGCGATCTGACCGCCAGCACGCTGCTGGCCCCGGCCTGGCGCCGGTGCGAAGGCAATGCCGCGCGGGCGGTGGCGCTGATTTCCATGCGCTTTCAATTGGGCAAGGCCGGCCTCGAAAGCTTCCGGACGACATTGTCCTTGCTGGCGACGGGCAATTTCGAGGTCGCCGCCCATAATGCCCGGCAAAGCCTGTGGGCGAGACAAACCCCGGAACGCGCCGCCCGCGTCACCCGGATGATCGAAACCGGCCGGCTGTCCTGACAAGGGCCGGACAAGCCGGCAGCGATCACCTGAAATCCGCCAATTGGCTAACCGGATCGCGGGAGTTAGCCAATTGGGCGCATCGAGCGATTGATTTGCTGCAATATTTTTCTGGTCGTGGTGGGCTCGGCGGGAATCGAACCCGCGACCTACAGATTAAAAGTCCGTCGCTCTACCGACTGAGCTACGAGCCCCCTGCCAGATGCCAGCCCCTTAAAAGGCCCCGGCGTTCTAATCAACCGCTGACGGCTGGTTTAATTTCGGCTTGTGCAATTGCGCGCGCATCTGGCGGACTGTCAGCCGCAGGCCGGGATGGCGCCATTGCGGCCACACCGCCGCCATCGGCTGCAGCACGAAATCCCGGTCCTGCAGTCTGGGATGCGGCACTTGCAGCTGGCGGCTGTGGATGATGGCGTTGCCGAATGCCAGCAGGTCGCAATCGAGCACCCGGGCGCCCCAGCGCCGGCCTGATTTGCGGCCGAAGCATTTTTCCACTTCTTTCAAACAATGCAGCAGGGCATGGGCGTCACCCGGCCAGCAGCCTTTCAGCACGGCATTGGCATAGCGCCGCCGGGACGGGCCGAGCGGCGCGGTGCGGATGATGGGAGATAGTTGCAGGATTTGCAGCCCGCGCCCTGCCAGGGCGTCAACCGCCGCCAGCAACACTGCCCGCGGCCGGCCGTAACGGCCATGCGGCATGTTGCTGCCCAGACCGATGGCGACCGTCGTCGCCCCGGCAATCCGGCCATTGGCCGCTGGGCGGGGCATGTCGCTGGCGATCCCGGCCGGTGCTGGGTGAAGCTCAGACGTCTTCGACCAGCCGATGATAAAGATTGGGCCGGCGGTCGCGAAAGAAACCGAAGGCAGCACGATGTTCGGCCACTTTGGCGAGGTCGAAACTGGCGGTGAGCACGCCGGCGCTGGCACTGTCCATTTCCGCAACCATGTCGCCGCGTTCGTTGCAGATGAAGCTGTTGCCATAATAGCTTTGTCCGGCGCCGTCGGGCGTTGGTTCGGTGCCGATGCGGTTGGCGGCCACCACCGGCACGACATTGGAAACGGCATGGCCGACCATGGCGCGCACCCACATGCGCCGGGTGTCCAGTTCCGGGTCATGCGGTTCGCTGCCGATGGCGGTCGGAAACATCAGCACATCCGCGCCCATCAGCATGAGCGCGCGCGCGGTTTCCGGATACCATTGGTCCCAGCAGATGCCGATGCCGATATTGCCCTGCGGTGTCGGCCAGATTCGAAAGCCGCTGTTGCCGGGGCGGAAATAGAATTTTTCCTGATAGCCGGGGCCATCGGGGATGTGGCTCTTGCGATAGACACCCTGCACCATGCCATCGGCTGCGACAAAGGCCAGGCTGTTGTAGTAATGATGGCCGTCACGTTCAAAGAAGCTGACGGGGATGCAGATTCTGGCTGCGCGGGCGGTGTCGCGCGCGGCGGCGATGGCCGGATGCCGGTCTGTGGGTGCGGCCATGGCGAACAGCGCTTCATCCTGCGCAACACAGAAATAATGGCTGTCGAACAGCTCTGGCAACAGCACCACATCGGCGCCCTGCGCCGCGGCGTCTTTCACCAATGCCATGGCGGTCGCTATGTCGGCATCGCGCTTCCCGGACATCGCCATCTGGGCGGCTGCAACATTGATTCTGGTCATGCGGGCACCTGCTGGGTGATACAGTGAAAACTTCCGCCGCCGGTCAGGATATGGCTGGACGGCAGGCCAGTGACCCGGTGGCGCGGGAAAGCGCGGGCGATGGCCTGCAATGCCGGCGCATCGCTGGCCGTTCCATAGAGCGGCACCACCAGCTGACCATTGGCAATGATCCAGTTCATATGGGTGGCCGGCACCAGTTTGCCATCCTGTTCGAATGGGCCGACGGAGGGAATCCGCACCATATCCAGCCCGGCGGTGCGAATGCGCTGGGCGGCATCCTCGAACACGGCGGTGTTGGGATCATCCTCTGTCCAGCTTTCGGGCACGGCCACGGTCTGCGCGTCGACGAAGCGCGCCAGATTGTCGATATGGCCGTCGGTGTGGTCGTTCAAAAGGCCGTCACCCAGCCAGACGATCCGGCGGATACCAAGCGCATCGGCAAGAATCCGTTCGGCCTCGGCGCGGGTCCAGCCGGGGTTGCGGTTGGGATTGAGCAGGCATTGTTCGGTGGTCAGCAACAAGCCGGCGCCATTATATTCGATGGCGCCGCCTTCCAGAATGGAATCCACGGCGCAGGCATGGGCGCCGATGTGGCGGGCCATGGCCGCGCCGATGGTCGTGTCGCCTGCCAGCTGGTATTTGCCGCCCCAGCCATTGAAGCGAAAATGCACGGCCTGATCCGCCGACAGAAAAATCGGCCCGGTGTCGCGCAGCCAGATGTCACCGAAGGGCAGGTCGATGATCCGGGCCTTGTCGCCGATCGCCGCCGTGGCTGCGCGGGCGGCGTCATCGCCACAGACCAGCAGTTTCACGGCGACGGAGTGCGCCAGTTGCGTCGCCAGCGCTGCCACTTCGGCGCGGGCAGGTTCGAGGTCTTCCTGCCACAAATCGGCATGGGACGGATAACCCAGGAACAGGGCCTGTTGTTCGGCCCATTCGGCGGGAGGTGTCTGGCGCATATCCCGCGCCCTACCGCCAGCGGATAAAAACTTCCAGCCGGCGCGCACCGGGCGGTATCATATCGCGCGGAAAAGATGTTGGTTGCAGCCTGGCTCAGCGGCCCTTGAAGCCAAGTGCGACGAGATAGGTTTCCGAGGATTCCTTGCGGCTGGCCGGCGGCTTGGCGTGCCGCACATTGCTGAAATTCCGTTTCAGAATGGCGAGCAGGGCATCATCGGCGCCGCCACCCAGAACCTTGGCAATGAATGCACCGCCCGGAGTCAGCACCTGCATGGCGAAATCAGCGGCGGCTTCGACCAGCGCCATGGTGCGCAGAAAGTCTGTCTGGTGGTGGCCAGTGGTGTTGGCGGCCATGTCGGACAGCACCAGATCGGCCGGACCATCGAGGCGGGCCATCAGAAGCTCGTCCATGCCCTCGGCCAGAAAATCGCCCTGAATGAATTCGAAACCGGCAATCGGATCGACCGGCAGCAGGTCGATTCCGACCACCCTGGCCTGCGGCCGCCGTTTCAGCACCACCTGTGTCCAGCTGCCGGGGGCGGCGCCCAGATCGACGATGCGGCTGGCGTGATCGAGAAAATGGAAGCGGCCATCCAGTTCGAGCAGCTTGTAGGCGGCGCGGGCACGCCAGCCATCGCGCTGCGCTTCCCGGACATAAGGATCGTTCAGCTGCCGTTCGAGCCAGCGCACCGAGCTTTGCGAACGGCCGCGGCGATTTTTCAGCCGGTTGCGGCCACCAAAGGAGCGTCCGCTACTGGTTTTTCCAGTGCCTGTGCCGGTCGGGGGGCGGCGGTTCATGGAGCGTCGTGGTGGATGCCATCGGCGCGGGCAAACATGCTGCGCAATATGCCTTCGCGAATGCCGCGATCGGCAACGCGCAGCCGGGGAGCGACACCCAGCCCGACCAGCGCTTCCAGAATGGCGGCCCCCGCCACCAGCAGTTCGGCGCGATTGGAATTGATGCCGGGGATCCGGGCGCGTTCGGCTGCGGATTTGGCCGCCAGTTCATGCGCCAGCGCCACCAGTTCGGCGGTGGCGACCCATGTTCCGTCGACTTGCTGGCGGTCGTATTGCGGCAGGCCCATGTTCAGGCTGGCAAGGGTGGTGACGGTTCCGGACGCGCCCAACAGATGCGGCCGGGATCTGAGCCGCCGCGCAATTGGCGGCAGATATTGCGCAACACGGTCTTTCATGCGTGTATAGGCCGCCATGCGCGCCGGGGCATCGCGGCAATCCTCGCTCTCTGACTCCGCCAGCGACACTACCCCCCAGGGGATACTGAGCCAGATATCCATCTGCCAGTCGTTGCCCGGACCTGCATTGGCGTCGTTCATGCGCAGCAGCGCCACTTCGGTGGAGCCGCCGCCAATGTCGAAAACCAGAGTCTGTTCCGCTTCGCGGTCGATCAGGGTCTGGCAGCCCAGCACGACCAGGCGGGTTTCCTCGGCCGGGGTGATGATATCGAGCGCAAGGCCGGTTTCGTCATAGACGCGGCGCACGAATTCGGCGCAATTCGCAGCCTGGCGGCAGGCTTCGGTGGCGACGCTGCGAACCTGGGTGACACCGCGGCGCGCCAGTTTGTCGGCGCAGATGGAAAGCGCGGACAGGGTTCGGTCCATGGCGGCCGCATCCAGTTGTCCGGATCGGGTCAGCCCTTCGCCCAGCCGCACCACGCGGGAAAATGCGTCGATGATCTGGAATGGTCGGCCCGGATGGTCCGAGCATTTGGCGATCAGCAGGCGGCAGTTATTGGTGCCGAGATCAAGGGCGCCGAACACATGCCGGCTGCGCTGTCGTGAAAACGAGTGCCGGCGCGCGCGCCAAGGCTGTGTGCGGCGCGCAGGAAGCACGCCGGCGCTGTTGGCGATCAGGCCGCTCAGACTTGCGCCTGGCGCAATGCTGCGGGCGTTCGCGTGATCTGCAGCCCTGGACTCCTTCATCATGATCGTCCCGTGTCGCGACAGTTCCGTACAAGACTGTCATAAGTGCTGCCAAAACTAGCAGAAACGTCAAAATGCACAAGAGGCAGCGTCTCTGATGGATGGCTGCTCCCGATTGCCGGTGTCCACAACATATGTCTGGTGGCGTGGTCGCTCCTGCGCGTTGCGCCGGGGCGTCCGGGAAAGCAAAAACGCAGCGTGAAGTTGGGCTTGTCGGCACGCCAGCGCATCGCTATAGGCCGCTCTTTGCCGGTGGCCTGCATGGAATCGGGGACGTAGCTCAGTTGGGAGAGCGCAGCAATCGCACTGCTGAGGTCAGGGGTTCGATTCCCCTCGTCTCCACCATTCCGCATTGATTACATTGGATGATTTTCCGAATATCGGGACTGTCCCCATATCCGTATCCCGATTGCGCAGCAACGGAAGGTAACCGTAACTCGAATTAGGCTAAGCCTATCGGGTCAAAACATCTTGCAGGTCACGCAATCGGATATTCTGGCGTGCGGTGCCGGGCTTGCCGAGCTGCCTATCTTCATTTCCGGCAGCGAATATGTAATTGATGGCGCGACGATGGCCGGCATCAGGGGTGTCTGGAAGATCAGGAGCAGCAACGCGAAAATGTGGTTCCCGAACAATGATGCGCGCATTTTTTGCGCTGCCGTCAACTATGCTGCACATGGCGCGGAAATGGGCCGACAGGCGTCGGAATATCCGTCGCTGTTTCTGCGTACGCCGCATTCACTGGCGCGCGCCGGCGAAGCAGTCATCCGGCCGGCCAATTCCGAACAGCTGGATTTTGAAGGTGAACTGGCGTTGGTGATCGGCAGGGCTGGGCGCCACATCGCGCGCGAACAGGCGCTGGCGCATATTGAAGGCTGGACAGCATTTCTGGACGGCTCCGTGCGCGATTGGCAGCGGCGCACAACGCAGTTCATGCCCGGCAAGAATTTCGACCGTTCCGGCAGCATCGGGCCGGAACTGATGCCGGCGGCCGAGTTTGGCGATTATCGCCGGCACAGCCTGCAGACGCGCGTCAATGGCGAAGTGATGCAGCAGACCGAAATCAGCCTGATGCTGCACGATGTGGAAACGCTGATTGCCTATGTGTCCGGCTTCACCGAACTGCAGCCGGGTGATGTCATCGCCACCGGCACTTGTGCGGGCGTTGGCGCCGGGCGCACACCGCCACTGTGGCTGCGGCCCGGCGATGTGGTGGAAGTCGAAGTGTCGGGCATGGCCGTGCTGCGCAACGAAGTCGTGGCGGAAGGCGCCGCCTGAAGCCGGCGATTCACTCCGAATTCAGCTTGTGATGCGGATGAAGGCGGGCATGAGAACAGCTTTTTGGGTGGTCGCGACAGCCGCGCTGCTGGCGGCCCCCGCGATTGCCCAGAATGCCCCGCTTGGGCCGCAGGAACTGGTTCCGGCGGACGAAAGCGGTGTTGGCGGATCGGATGCGGGCACGACAACACCTCCGGCCGCGCCTGCGCAGACAGGCGCCACGGCGGCAACAACTGCCGCACCGACGGCAGAGGCAGAAGTACAGGAATCTCCCTCCGCCACCTATAATATGCAGGAAATCGTGACGGCCGCCGATGGCGCATTTGGCGATGCATCCGAAGCCGTCGCCCAGGTGGTGGAAAAGATCTTCGCGGATCTGGGCGAGCCGAATGCCTATATCGTCGGCCGGGAAGGCGGGGGTGCGCTGGTGTTCGGCCTGCGTTATGGCAAGGGCATATTATTTTCCAAGATCGAAGGCGAACGGACGGTTTACTGGACCGGACCTTCCATCGGCTTTGATGTTGGCGGTGACGCCTCGCGCAGCTTCACATTGGTCTATAACCTTTATGACACCGAAGAGCTTTTCCAGCGGTTCCCGGCAGTGGAAGGCAAGGCCTATCTGATTGGCGGCGTGTCGGCCAATTATCACCAGAACGGCCGGATCATTCTGGTGCCGATTCGGCTGGGTGTCGGTTGGCGGCTGGGCGCGAATGTCGGCTATGTGAAATATTCCCGCGAAGGGCGCATTCTGCCGTTCTGATCCCGGCATTCATGGCACCGGGGTGGGATGAGGGGCGACCGACGCTTGAACGCTCGGAACCGGGCCCGTAAAGGCCGAAGCACGATGCTGTCGAAACCCGCCCTTTGCCGCCTGGCGCTTTCCACGACATGCCTGGCGCTGGCGCTGGCAAGTGCAGGGACAGTGCGTGCGCAGGGATTGGGGGCGCAGGGTCTGGGGCCGCCCACGGCTGCGCCGGCGCTGGCGCAGCCGATGATCGAATTTTCCGCCGATCAGCTGTCCTATGACGAAAATATGGATCTGGTGACAGCCAGCGGCAATGTGCTGGTGCGGCGCGAAAATCAGCGCCTCACCGCCGATACCGTCACCTATGATCGCCGCAATGGCAAGGTGATGGCCAGCGGCAATGTGCTGCTGGACGATGGCAGCGGCAGCCGGGCGGTTGCCGATGATTTCGAACTGACGGAAGCGCTGCGCGATGGCGCCGTCAGCAACATTCTGCTGATCCTGTCCGATGAAAGCCGGCTGGCCGCCAATTCCGGCGTGCGCCGGGATGGCGTATTGACGCTGGATCATGCCGTCTATTCGCCTTGTGCCGTGGTTGATGAACATGGCTGCCCGCTGAAGCCGGTGTGGCAGTTGAAGGCCGTGCGGGTGGTGCATGATCCTGAACGCGGCCGGGTGTCCTACAAGGGTGCGCGGCTGGAATTCTTCGGCGTGCCGGTTGTCGCCCTGCCGAGCTTTTCGCACCCGGATAATTTCGACAACAGCCAGACTGGTTTGCTGCAGCCGGAATTCGGCCTGTCGCGCGAACTGGGCGGCGAAATCCGCATCCCCTGGCTGTGGGCCATTGCCCCGGACAAGGATCTGACGGTTGCCGCCAATCTCTATACCGCCGCCACGCCGGTTCTGGGTGTGAATTACCGGCAGTTGCTGAAAGGCGGGCCGATCCAGATTGGCGGGCTGGTCACCTATGCCCATGGCCGGATCGAGGATCTGGACACCGGCGCCATCGTCGAAACGCCGAAAAAGGTGCGCGGTGCGATCGATGCCAATGGCACGATCGTGCATGGCAATGGCTGGCGTTCGAGCTTTTCGACGCGCATCGCCAATGACGATAATTTTCTCGGTCGCTATCAGGTCAGTCTGGATACCCGCCTGCGCAGCACTTATGCGCTCGAGCATTTCGAGGACTCCGCCAGCGTTGGCGAACGCTATCTCGGTGTGCGCGGCTGGTATTATCAGGATCTGAAACAGGGCGTGCGGGCGCGCACATTGCCGATTGCCCTGCCGCTGGTTGATTTTCTCTGGCGGCTGCCGGGTGAAAAGCTGGGCGGTCAGCTGTTGCTGCAGGCGAATACGCTTGGCCTCTATCGCCGCGAGGGGCAGTCGATGGCGCGTGCGCTTGCGCTTGCACGCTGGGACCGCAGCATGATTACCAGCCTCGGGCAGCGCGTTACCCTGACCGGGCTTTTGCGCGCGGATGTCTATCGCAGCGTTGATGGCGCCCTCGCCGATGAAGCGGTCTATGCCGGGCAGGATGGCTGGCGCGCGCGCGCCATCCCGCTGGCGGCGATTGATGTGGAATGGCCCTTTGCCGGCGAATTATTCGGCGGCCTGCAGACATTGACGCCGCGGGTGCAATTGGTGGCATCCGCGCCGACGGCCAATCGCGGCATTCCGAATGAGGATTCGCGCGCCATCGATCTCGAGGATGCCAATCTGTTTTCGCTCAATCGCTTCCCCGGCTATGACCGCTGGGAAGACGGCGCCCGCATTACTTATGGCGCGGAATGGCGCTGGGCGGCATCGGGAATCGCCATAGATGCCCAGATCGGGCAAAGCTATCGCATCGATGATGGCAATAATCTCTTTCCGCAGGGGACCGGACTGTCGGACCGTTTCTCCGATTTTGTCGGCCGGGCAACCGTTCGGGTCGGGCGCTTTGTCGAAATCACCCAGAGACTGCGGGTCGACAAGAACAGCTTTGCCGTGCGCCGCAACGAAGTGGATGTGGCCATTGGCAGCCGCAAGACATTTGTGTCTCTGGGCTATTTCAAATATAATCGCCATATTGCGCTGGAGGATCTGAAGGACCATCAGGAACTGCGCGCCGGGGCGCGGGTGGCATTTGCCAAATACTGGTCGATTTA
>CAZIAA010000012.1:0-13749 GCA_964537365.1 uncultured Sandaracinobacter sp. | reverse complement strand
GGTGCGAATATGGGCGGCTTTGCCGCCGGCACAGCCATTGCGCGCATGGGCGGCCGGGCCTTTGACGACCCGAAAAATGCCGCTGAACTGAAGCGCGTGCTCGGCGGCCTCAAGGGGCCATTGATGAAGCTGGCGCAGATTCTGGGCAATCTGCCAGAAATCGTTCCGGAAAGCTTTGCCAGCGAACTGGCGGAATTGCAGTCGAATGCGCCGCCCATGGGCAAGGGCTTTGTGCGCCGGCGCATGGCTGGGGAACTGGGATCCGACTGGCGCGCCCGTTTCCGGGATTTCACCCCCGAAGCCGTCGCCGCCGCCTCGCTCGGGCAGGTGCACAAGGCCGTGCTGCCGGCGGGCGAGACGGTGGCAGTCAAGCTGCAATATCCGGATATGGTGTCGGCCGTTGAAGCCGATCTCGGCCAGCTGGATTTGATCCTGTCGTTGTTTCGCCGCATGGATGGATCCATCGACACTGTGGAAATCCGCCAGGAACTGGAAGCGCGGCTGCGCGAAGAACTGGATTACACGCGGGAATTGAAGCAGTTGCGGCTGTACGGCCGGATTCTGGCCGGGGAAGCGCATGTGCGCGTGCCAAGGCCATTCGCCGAACTGTCCACCCGGCGGTTGCTGACCATGGACTGGCTGGATGGCAGCCGGCTGCTGGACTGGAAGGACAGTCCGCAGGAGGTGCGCAACCGCATTGCCGAGAGCCTGTTTCTGAGCTGGTATCGGCCATTTTATCGCTTTGGCGTGATCCATGGCGATCCGCACCTCGGCAATTACACTGTGGCGCGGGCCGATGCCGATGGCGCGGTCGTCAATCTGCTGGATTTCGGCTGCGTGCGGATCTTTCCGCCGCGCTTCATTGCCGGCGTCAATGAACTTTATCACGCTCTTGCCGCCGAGGATTCCGATCGTGCCGCGCATGCCTTCGAGCTGTGGGGCTTTCAGGATCTGACAGCGGAAATTCGCGATGTGCTGATGGTGTGGGCGCGGTTCCTTTATGACCCGCTGCAGGATGATCGGGTGCGGCCGATCGATCTCGATGGCCGGCCGGGCGAATATGGTCGCAAGACCGCACGCTGGGTGCACCAGGAACTGAAACGGCTGGGTACCGTGCGCATCCCGGCGGAATTCGTGTTCATGGATCGCGCCGCGATCGGCCTTGGCGGGGTCTTCATTCAGCGGCGCGCGCAATTGAACTGGCATCGGCTGTTTGCCGGGCTGATGGCGGACTTCGACGTGCAGGCGGTTGCCCGAAGGCAGGCAGCCGCGCTCGGTGAAGCGGGGCTGGAGATTGAATGATTTATGCGGCTTGCTCTCGATTCACGACATGGAATTTGCTAGGGGCCGGTCACGAATCGATTCGAAACTGTGGTGGCGGCAAAGGGAAGAGGCATGGCTGAGGCACAGGATAACGGCGTGGATGATACGAACCGGAACATGGATGACTCCTATTGGGAGGGCGCCCCCCGGGACAATCAGGGGGTTTATACCGGTTTTATCAACCTGTTGAAATTCAGCATTATTGCTGCTGCTCTGGTGCTGGCGTTCCTGCTGCTGACCAAGCCTGCGCCGCTTTGAGTTTGCCTGCAGACAGTGGCGTCGACGCCACCTAAATTCAGAGGAATTGCCAAGATGAAGATCGCCGTGCTGGCGGAAACCGCGCCGCAGGAAAAGCGCGTGGCTGCAACGGCCGAGACCGTGCGCAAATATCTTGCGCTGGGTGCAGAGGTCGCGGTCGAGGCCGGGGCCGGCGTATCCGCTGGTATCCCGGATGCGGCATTTCGTGATGCTGGCGCCACTGTGGGCACGCGCCAGGCCGTGTTGCAGGATGCGGATCTGGTGCTCGCCGTGCAAGGCCCGGATGCGCGGGATATCCCCGCCGGGGCCGTGCTGGTCGCAAGCCTTGATCCCTATCAGTCGCGCGATCGCATCGCGCAATATGCGTCGGCCGGCATCGAGGCGCTGGCGATGGAATTCATGCCGCGGATCACGCGCGCGCAATCCATGGACATATTGTCGTCCCAGTCCAATCTGTCCGGTTACAAGGCGGTGATCGATGCCGCCGAAGCCTATGGCGGTGCATTTCCGATGATGATGACGGCGGCCGGAACGGTGTCGGCAGCGCGCGTCTTTGTCATGGGGGTGGGAGTCGCTGGATTGCAGGCCATTGCCACGGCCCGCCGGCTGGGCGCCATCGTGTCGGCAACGGATGTGCGGCCGCAGACGCGCGAACAGATCCAGTCCTTGGGCGCCAAGGCGATTTTCGTCGAGGATGCGGATAGCGGGGAAAGTGCTGGCGGCTATGCGCAGGAAATGTCGGCCGAATATCAGGAGAAGCAGGCCGCCCTCATCAGCGACACTATCGCCAGACAGGATATCGTCATCACCACGGCGCTGATTCCCGGCAAACCGGCGCCGCGCCTGATCAGTGCGGCACAGGTGGCGACGATGAAGCCCGGCTCGGTCATTGTCGATATGTCGGTGGCGCGCGGCGGCAATGTCGAAGGCGCGCGGGCCGATGAACGCGTGGTCACCGATAATGGTGTGACCATATTGGGCTTTTCCAATTATCCCAGCCGGCTGGCCGCGGATGCGTCGGCGCTGTTCGCACGTAATCTGCTGACCTTCGTCACCAGTTTTTACGACACGGAGGCCAAGGCCCTGGCATTGCCCGAGGATGACGAGATCGTCCGCGCCATCCGCCTGACGACGGGCGGCCGCATCGTGCATCCGGCGCTGCGGACCGAAGAAATGGAATTCGCATGATCGGCCAGCCGCGGCCGGCCGCCGGGCTGTCCTGGCGTCGGCTGCAATCCTTCCCATCCAGCAAGGGAACCGAATGATGGATTTCGTTTCGATCCTGTCGATCTTCGTGCTGTCCTGCTTCGTCGGCTATTATGTGGTCTGGTCGGTGACGCCGGCGCTGCATACGCCGCTGATGGCTGTCACCAACGCCATTTCCTCGGTCATTGTCGTTGGTGCCTTGATTGCCACGGCGGCACAGGGCGCTCCGCTGGCGAAATGGCTGGGGCTGGCGGCGGTACTGCTGGCCAGTATCAACATCTTTGGCGGCTTCGCCGTGACCGAGCGGATGCTTGCCATGTACAAGAAACGCGAAAAGAAAAGATAGGCCGGGCCGATGGGGGACGCTGTATCGACAATTCCGGCATGGGCGCTGGTGGCTTATCTCGTCGCTGGTGTGTGCTTCATTCTGGCGCTGCGCGGGCTGTCCAGCCCGGAAAGCAGCCGCGCCGGCAACCGTTTCGGCATCGCCGGCATGCTGCTGGCGGTGGTGGCGACACTGGTCACGCACAGCCTGGCCAATATCTGGGAAATTGCCGCCGCGATCGTCATTGGCGGCGCCATCGGCTATGCCATTGCCCGGCGCATCGCCATGACCGCCATGCCGCAGCTGATTGCCGCTTTTCACAGTCTGGTGGGGCTGGCGGCAGTGCTGGTGGGGGCGGCGGCCTTTCTCAACCCGGACGCATTCGGAATCCTGCAGCCGGATGGCCTGGACATTCTGAAGAACAGCCGGGTGGAAATGGGCCTCGGCGTGGCGATCGGAGCGATCACATTTTCCGGATCGGTGATCGCCTTTCTGAAACTGAACGGCAATATGTCGGGCGCGCCCATCGTGCTGCCGGGGCGGCATGTCATCAATCTGGCCCTGCTGGTGGCAATCGTCGCGCTGGTCGCGGTGTTCGGCCAGCATAGCCCGGGGCTGTTCCTGCTGCTTGCCGTGCTGGCGTTTCTGGTTGGCTTTCTGCTTATCATTCCGATTGGCGGGGCCGATATGCCGGTGGTGATTTCCATGCTGAACAGCTATTCCGGCTGGGCGGCGGCAGCGATGGGCTTTACGCTGCAGAATACCGCCATGATCATCACTGGCGCACTGGTGGGGTCTTCGGGCGCGATCCTCAGCTATATCATGTGCCGGGCCATGAACCGCAGTTTCGTGTCGGTGATTGCCGGCGGCTTTGGCGCGGCGTCTGCCTCTGACGACGGACAGTCAGGCGCGGACCGGCCGTGGAAGCGGGGCAGCGCCGATGATGCCGCGTTCATCCTGAAGAATGCCGAACGTGTGATCATCGTGCCCGGCTATGGCATGGCGGTGGCACAGGCGCAGCACACCCTGCGCGAAATGTCGGACATGCTGAAAGAGGCCGGGGTCGAAGTCAAATACGCCATTCACCCCGTGGCCGGCCGCATGCCGGGCCATATGAATGTGCTGCTGGCCGAAGCCAATGTGCCTTATGATGAAGTCTTCGAACTGGAAGACATCAACAGCGAATTCGCACAAGCCGATGTGGCCTTTGTGATTGGCGCCAATGATGTCACCAATCCCGCCGCCCAGACCGACCGCAGCAGCCCGATTTACGGCATGCCGGTGCTGGAAGTGTGGAAGGCCAAGACTGTGCTGTTCGTCAAGCGCTCCATGGGCGGTGTCGGCTATGCCGGCATCGACAATGATGTGTTCTACAGGGACAACACCATGATGCTTCTGGGCGACGGCAAGAAAATGACCGACGAGATCGTGAAGGCGCTGGACTGAGCCGATAATCCGTTGCCACCGCTTCCGGAGACTTGATCGACGGCGGCAATGGCATTGTATATTCTGCGGTTTGAATCCATCGCAAGCTGCCCGGCCGCTGCGCCTCCCTGCGGCAGGGGACTTCCACCTGCGACAAGGACGTCCTTGACGGCTGGCCCGGGAAAGTGCTGCTGTCCCCGAAGGAGAGTCGGGACTCGAGCGGGGAGAGTGGCAGATCATGGCAACCACGGCAGAGGAACGTCCGCCAGCGGCGAAAGCGGCCGCGGATTTCGACGTGCTGATCATTGGCGCCGGCGTTTCGGGCATCGGATCCGCCTGGCATCTGCAGCAGCAGACGCCCGGCACCAGTTTTGCCATTCTGGACGACAAGGACATATTTGGCGGCACCTGGGTGACGCATAAATATCCTGGCATCCGCTCGGATTCCGATCTCTACACCTATGGCTACCGCTTCAAGCCCTGGGTGGACGAGCCGATTGCCAGCGGCGCCAAGATCCGCAGATACATGCAGGAAGTGATCAACGATTACGGCATTGCGCCGCATATTCGCTATGGCCACAAGGTCGAGCGTGTCGAATGGTCGGATGCAACGCATCTGTGGACTGTGCACGGCACGGCCAAAGGCAAGCCTTTCGCATTGACGACCAATTTTCTGTGGATGTGTCAGGGCTATTTCCGCCACGATCAGGGCTATATCCCGGACTGGCCTGATCTTGACAAATTCCGCGGACCGGTCATCCATCCGCAGAACTGGCCGGATGATGTGCAGCTGGCCGGCAAGCGGGTGATCGTGATCGGTTCCGGCGCGACGGCGGCAACGCTGGTTCCGGCCATTGCCGGGGAATGTGCGCATGTCACCATGCTGCAGCGCTCGCCGACCTATTTCTATCCGGCCCCGAATGAATTCGAACTGGTGACGCATTTGCGCAATCTGGGCATCGACGAAAGCTGGATTCACGAAATCGCCCGCCGCGACCGTTTGCTTTTTCAGGCGGAAATGGCGCGGCGCTCGCTCGAGGAACCGGAAGCCGTGCGCGCCGAACTGCTTGAGGCCGCGCGCCAGTTGCTGCCCGAAGGCTATGACATCCAGAAGCATTTTTCGCCGCGCTACCGACCCTGGCAGCAGCGGCTGGCGGCAGTTCCGGATGGCGATCTGTTTGCCGGCATTTCCAGCGGCGCCGTCGATGTCATGACCGACGAAATCGAGCGCTTTACCGAAACCGGCATCGCGCTGAAATCCGGCGAGCAGCTGGAAGCCGACATCATCATTGCCGCCACCGGCTTCAATCTGTGCGTGGATGGCGGGATCGCCATCACAGTGAATGGCAAGCCCATCGAATTGCGCGACACCATCACCTATCGCGGCATGATGTTCACCGGCATCCCCAACTATGTCTGGGTGATGGGCTATTTCCGCGCCAGCTGGACCTTGCGCGTCGACATGCTGGGCGACTTCGTCACGCGGCTGCTGCGCCATATGAAGGCCAAAGGCGTCAGCAAGGTCGAAGTGGCATTGCGGCCGGAAGACCGGGACATGGAACTGACGCTGTGGCCCGATCCGGAGGATTTCAACCCCGGTTACATGATGCGCAACCAGGAAATGCTGCCACGACGCGGCACCAAGCATGAATGGATGCACAATCAGGATTACTGGACCGAGCGGGAGGAATTCCCCGCCATTGATCTGGATGGGGCGGAATTCCGCTACAGCTAACGCCGACGGCCCGGACGGCCTCCTGTCGATCGGCAGGAGGCTCTAGCCGCCCATGAAACATTCGCTGACGGCGCCGATCACGGCCTCCACCGTCTGTGGATCCAGATTTTCGTGCAGCGTGGCCATGAGTTGTTCTTCGGACATGCCGCCTGATTCCGATTTCGCCAGCACGGAAATTCGCTTCAGCGTTTTCAGCTGACTGGTATTGAGGTCGCGGACCAGCGGTTTGGCGAGGCAACGCGCATCGGCTTCGGTCATACCGGCGTCCTGCAGCGCAGTGCTGACATGCGCGCGCTTGGTGGCGGCGCAGCCAGAGACTGCGAGTAGCAGTGCCGGAAGCAGGACAGGAAAAAATTTAGGCACGGGCTCTGCCTCCTTTGATCCGCATTTGACCAAGGCTGGCCCTAGCAGCCCGCCGCTGGCGCGACAACCGCCCGCCGGACAGTCGGTGGAGCGATGCCGGGCGAGCGGCTGCTCTGCGGGTCAGCCGCTCAGGATGGGCAGTTGCCAGCGATCTTTTCGCCAGCCAGCAGCCGGGCAACGAACTGGCGCGAATCCTGGAATGAACCATTGACCGCGCCCGAATGATCCAGACCGGGATAGACATGGGCTTCGATGATGGAGCCAGCGGCACAGGCTTTTTGCACCAGCGCGGTCTGGGCCGCGGCCGGAGTATCGATGTCATCGGCGCCCGTGCCGACAAAGACTGGTGTTGCGATCTGCAGAGTCGGGTAATTGATATTGGCAATGGTCCGCCCATAGCGCTTCCAGAAATCGCCCTTGAAGCTGTTCGTCTGGGTCAGGCCGGCATCCACCACGGCCTTCTCCATATCAGCGATGCAGGTCCCCGTGGCCTGATCGTAAACCGCCATGGCCTTGGGGGTCAGGGCCTTTTCGGGATCGATATTGGGATCGATTTCCTCGGCCGCCGCAGCGATATACAGCAGATAGGCAATGCGATGGTCGGGCTTGTTGGCGTCATCGGCCGATGGAGTCATGGCGGCGGCAGCTTCCAGATTGGGCAGCCCCGTTGCAACCGTTCCCAGCACATGCACATCGGGGGCATATTGCGGCGCCGTGCCGGCTGTTGCAAAGGCTGCGCCGCCGCCCTGCGATTGCCCGACGATGACGACCTTGTTCGCCAGATCATATTGCCCGGAAAGCGCTGCGCGCACTGAATCCAGCGTGGAATAGGCTTCGGCGCGGGTATCGAGATAGGGGTGCGGGCCGGGCGAACCCAGCCCCTGATAATCGGTGGCGACAATGGCATAGCCCTGGTCGAGCCAGCTGTTGAGATAGGTGCTGTCGCGTTCGGAGCGCGGGTTGGCGGATGGCGCGCAATCATCGCCGACACCAACCGTGCCATGCGCCCAGGCAATGATCGGCCAGCCACCCGCAGGCGCCTTGCCTTTGGGGAGGAATATCGCGCCGGTCACTTCGACGATGCCCTTGCCTGTGATTCCGTTCGTCGAGGTATAGCGAATGGCAAAGGCCTTGCCCGCCTGATCGAGGCTGAATTCGGAATCGAGCGGCTCGCTTTCGAGCAATTGCCCGGGGGAAGTCGCAGCAGCGGATTTATTGGCGGGCGCCGCCTCAGTCGATGGCAGTGGCGCCAGCGCGGCAAAGGCGACCGCCGCCAGCAGTCCGGACAGTTTCAGAGGCAGGTATTTCGGCAAAATCATGATATCCTCCCGTTTTCGCAATCAGAATCCGGCGGTTGCCGACAGATAAAGCGTGCGACCGGGCACATCATAAATAGCTGCATCCATGCTGCCAAGAACGCCGCTGGTGGCGGAGCCCTTTTGTCGAAAAAATTATTGCTTCCAATGCGCGGACTCGGCCGTGCCGCATCGAAATCCTGTTGCGCATCTGTGGTTTTCCAGTCAGACCGGGATGTTATTTTCCGGAGCGTCTTTTGGCCGGTTTGTGGGCGGGCGCCTCGAAATCGGCTGCCGTCATGCGTTCGACTCCGACACCGCGCAGTTCCAGCTGCTCGATGAGGTTGCTATCCGCGCTCAGATGGCCGGCGCCGACAGCAATGAAGATCGGTCCCGGATTGGTTTGCAGATGCTCCGCGATCCACGCCGCCCAGCGGGCGTTGCGGTCCGTCAGCAGCAATCGCCGGAGTGTGGCTGAATGTTCGAATTCGGCGTTGACTTGTTTGCTCAGCGCCTGGGTATCGCCGCTCAGCCAGCTGGCAACTATGTTGCGCATTTTTGTTTCGGATTTGGGCAGATCGGCCAGCACCGCCATCAGCAGGAGTTGCTGGTCCTGTTCCGGCAGGACATCGAAGTTGCGCAATTGCTCTGCAGCGGTTTCGAGGCCGTGAATCGGGATCTTGCGGATATGCGCGCGCGCCGCCAGCACGGCTTCGGCACCAAAACGTGGGTCAAGGCCATCCTGCCGTGCCTGCAGATTGGCGAGCCTGAGCGCGACTGCCCAGGTCTTGACCTGAGCCAGCGGGCCAGGTTTCAGGCGATCGATGGCCGACTGCAATGCCGGCTGCCAGTCCTTCGGCACCCGGCTGGTCACCGGGCTGGGCGTCTGCTGCCGCGACATCGTCTGTAATACGCCAGTCAATGCCGCGGGCGAATCCGGAATGCTGGTTTCCAGCACCAGCAAGCTGGACTGATCGAGCAGTTCGGCGATGCGCGGGCTGAACCAGTCGACTCCGCGCGGCAGCGCATGCACGGTCCCGAACAGATAGGCGGTGGCTTTACCGGAACTGGCCTTCCACACTGCGGGCGTCAGCGGCTGCGCCATTGTCGCGGCCGGCTTTGTCCGCGCCACCGCCGGCGCCATCCAGCCGCCAGCGACGAGCCCGCCCAGCAGCAGGATGGCGAGCAGGCGTCGCCAGATCATCCCGCCCCTCACCCCGCCTTTGGCCAATAGCGATCCTTCAGCAGACGCTTGTAGAGCTTGCCTGTGTCGTGGCGCGGCAGGGCGGGATCGAAATCGATGGAGCGCGGGCATTTGATGTGCGACAGCCGGGCGCGGCAGAATTCCACCAGTTCGGCGGCCAGTTCCGGCCCGGCGTCTTCCCAGCTGCGCGGCTGCACCACGGCCTTCACTTCCTCGCCCAGTTCCTCATTGGGGACGCCAATGACGGCTGCGTCGGCGACCTTGGGGTGCATGATCAATATGTCTTCGGCTTCCTGCGGATAGACGTTCACGCCGCCGGAAATGATCATATAGCTGGCGCGGTCGGTCAGGAACAGATAACCGTCTTCGTCGACATAGCCGATATCGCCGAAGGTGGAGCCGTATTTGCCGCGCGCGCTGGCGGTCTTTTCCGGGTCATTGTGATAGCTTGCCTCGGGACCGCCTTCGAAGAAGACCCGGCCGGTCTGGCCGGTGGGCAGCAGATTTTCGTTCTCGTCGACGATGCGGACTTCCCCCAGCATGGCGCGGCCGACAGAGCCTTTCTTCTGCAACCATTCCTCGGAGTTTATGGCCGTCATGCCGGAGCTTTCGGTGGCGGAATAATATTCATAGATGCAGGGCCCGAACCAGTCGATCATCTGTTCCTTGACCGCAACCGGGCAGGGGGCTGCGGCATGCACCACGGCGACAAGGCTCGAGACATCGTATTTTTGGCGCACATCCGGCGGCAGTTTCAGCATGCGCACGAACATGGTCGGCACCATCTGGGTGTGCGTGACGCGGTATTTTTCCACCAGCTGCAGATAATGTTCGGCATCGAATTTCTTCATGACGATGACGGTGCCGCCGAATTTGTGCACGGTCATGCAATAGCGGATGGGCGCAGCGTGATAGAGCGGCGCCGGCGACAGATAGATCATGTTGTCGTCGAATTCATACAGAGCCGCCGCCATCTTGGCGAGGTTGTCGACTTCGTCGATCGGGCCTTCCGGCATCTCGATGACGATGCCCTTGGGGCGGCCGGTGGTGCCGCTGGAATAGAGCATGTCACGGCCGGCACTTTCATCGGCGATGCGCGTTTTTGGCTGCGCCTGCAAGGCAGTTTCCAGCGGCTGATAGCCGGGGATGGCGCCGCCGACGCTGAACCGGTGGGCAATGGTGGGCAGATCCCTGGCGATATTCGCCAGTTCCGAGTCGACCAGCAGCAGACTGGCGCCGCAATCGGTGATGATATAGCTGGCTTCTTCTGCCTGCAGCCGTGTCGAGATGCAGGTGAAGATCAGCCCGGCGCGCTGAGCGCCCCAGCACAGCGGCAGATAATCAATGTGGTTCTTGAGCAGGATGGCGACGGCATCGCCGCGCTGTAACCCGCAGGCCCGAAACAGATGCGCGATCTGGTTGGAACGGCCTTCCAGTTCGGCATAGCTCATTGTTGCACCCGAGTCCGCCATGATGATGGCCGGCTTGTCCGGAGTCCGGGCAGCGTGGTGAAATGGATGCATGCAGGTTCCTCCTCGAATCTGGGCGACGTTCCTGCGCCTTCGATTGTCGGCAAAGCCCCGGCTTGGCAAGAGCAACCGTCAGATTTGGTCGGATTCGAAGCAGTGACGGCTGCGCGCGGGCAGGCCTTTGCCGGCTGTGGCCGCGTCTCCCCCTTTTCCTTTTGTCGCGCAGCCGCTAACCCGCAGTTCCTGTGACACAGCATCTGACTCCGACCTGCTTTCAGGACATCATCCTGGCGCTGCATGCCTATTGGGGCGCGCAGGATTGCGCTCTGCTGCAGCCCTATGACGCAGAGATGGGCGCCGGCACATTCCATCCGGCCACCACGCTGCGGGCGCTGGGCCCGAAACCCTGGCGCGCCGCCTATGTGCAGCCCAGCCGGCGGCCAACGGATGGCCGCTATGGCGACAATCCCAACCGGCTGCAGCATTACTATCAGTATCAGGTGGTGCTGAAACCATCGCCCGACGACATCCAGGAGCTTTACCTGAACAGTCTGGAAGCGATCGGAATCGATCTGGTGCAGAATGACATCCGCTTCGTCGAGGATGACTGGGAAAGCCCGACCATCGGCGCCTGGGGGCTGGGCTGGGAAGTCTGGTGCAATGGCATGGAGGTGACGCAATTCACCTATTTCCAGCAGGTCGGCGGCCATGAATGTGCGCCTGTCACCGGCGAAATCACCTATGGGCTGGAACGCCTCGCCATGTATATTCTCGGCATCGAAAACGTCTATGACCTGCCCTTCAACAATGCCGGCCTCAGCTATGGCGATGTGTTCCTGGAGAATGAGCGGCAGTTTTCCGCCTATAATTTCGAAGCCGCCAATGTCGACCGCCTGCGCAGCAGCTTCGGGCTGGTCGAAGCGGAATGCCATGCGCTGGTGGCGGCCGGTCTGCCGTTGCCGGCCTATGATCAGGCCGTGAAGGCCAGCCATTTGTTCAATCTGCTCGATGCGCGCGGAGTCATTTCGGTGACGGAACGTCAGGCCTATATCGCCCGGGTGCGCGATCTGGTGAAAACGGTCGCTGATCTGCAGGTGGCGCAGGAAGCCTCCGCCGAAGGGCCAGCCCATGGCTGACTTTCTGCTGGAGCTGTTCAGCGAGGAGATCCCGGCCCGCCTGCAGCCTGCGGCGCGGGTGCAGTTGCAGACGCGCTTCGAAACGCTGCTGACAGAATCCGGCCTGCAAGCCACGGAGGTTTTGGTGCAGGCGACTCCGCGCCGGCTGGCGCTGATCGCGCGCGATCTGCCGGCCGCGTCCGAGCCGGTCACCGAGGAACGCCGCGGGCCGCGGGTGGGCGCGCCCGACAAGGCCGTGGAAGGCTTTCTGCGTTCGGTCGGGCTGGCTTCGCGCGATGATCTGCAGGTCGATGAAACCGAAAAGGGCGCCTTTCTGTTTGCCCGCATCCGGCACGAAGGCGAGGATGTGGCGGACATCCTCGCCGATCGGCTGCCGGCCCTGATCGAAGGCTTCGACTGGCCGAAAAGCCAACGCTGGGGACCCGCCAGCGTGTCGACGGAATCGCCGCGCTGGATTCGGCCGCTGCGGGCAATTGTCGCACTGCTGGGCCGCGATGTGGTGGAATTCGAAGCGCTCGGCATTGCATCCGGCCAGGAGACTTTCGGCCATCGCTTCATGGGCGGGCGCGACCCGATCGCGATCGACAATCCGCAAAGCTATGAAAGCCAGTTGCAGGCGTCCTTTGTCGTGCTGTCCGCCGAGGAACGCGCCGAAACCATCGTCGAGGGCGCGCACAAGGCCGCGCGCAAAGCCGGTTTCCATCTGCGCGAAAGCGCGGCGCTGGCGGTGGAAAATGCCGGCCTGACCGAATGGCCGGTGGCTCTGGCCGGGCAATTCGATCCGGCCTTTCTGTCGGTGCCGGCGGAAATCATTGCGCTTACCATGGCCACCAATCAGAAATATTTCGCCGTGGAGGATGACTCCGGCGAACTGGCGGCGGGTTTTGTCTGCATTGCCAATCTGGATGCGCCCGATGGCGGCCGCGCCATTGTCGCCGGCAATGAACGGGTGCTGGCGGCGCGCCTCGCCGATGCGCGATTTTTCTGGCAACAGGATAGCGCCAGGCCACTGCAAAGCTTTGCCGAACAGCTTGGCCAGCTGGTGTTTCACGAACAGCTCGGCAGTATGGCCGATAAGGTCGAACGTGTCGTCCGATTGGCGCGATTCCTCGCCGAACGGCATTTTCCGGGCACTGATCCCGCCCTTGTCGAACGCGCGGCGCGGCTGGCGCGGGCCGATCTGCTGACCGGCACGGTCGGCGAATTTCCGGAACTGCAGGGTGTCATCGGCGGGCATCTGGCGGCGCGTCAGGGTGAGCCCGCCGAAGTCGCCGATGCCATCCGCCAGCATTACGCGCCTTGCCCGGCTGGCGAAGTCGCCGTTGCAGTGGCGCTGGCCGACCGGCTGGACAGCATTGCGGCATTTTTCTCGGTCGGCATCCACCCCAGCGGCTCCAAGGATCCCTTTGCCTTGCGCCGCGCCGCGCTCGGCATATTGGACATGCTGATTGCGGGTGGGCGGCGGATTGCCCTGCGCCCGGTGCTGCAACTGGCAGGCGCGCGCGATATTGATGAAATCATCACCTTCCTGACCGACCGGTTGAAAGTGCGCGAACGTCAGGCCGGGGTGCGCCATGATCTGATTGATGCGGTATTCGCGCTCGGCGACGAGGATGATCTGGTGCGCTTGCTGGCGCGGGTGCATGCGCTGCAGGAATTCGTCGAAACCCCGGACGGGCAGGATCTGCTGGCGGGTTATCGCCGCGCCACCAATATCCTCCGGGCCGAGGAAAAGCGCGACGGTCAGCGTTATGCCTTTGATGCCGCCATGGCCGGGGCAGGCGCCGAAGCGGATTTGCAGCGGGCCGTGGTGGAAGTGTCGCAACAGGTATCCGGCCTTGTCGATGCCGAGGATTTTGCCGGCGCCATGCAGCGGCTGGCGGATTTGCGGGCGCCGGTTGACCGGTTTTTCGAAGACATCAAGGTGAATGTCGATGACCCGGCGGTGCGCGTGCGCCGGCTGGGACTGCTGGCGGGGTTGCGCGACGCCATGCACCGGGTGGCGGATTT
>CAZIAA010000011.1:0-13779 GCA_964537365.1 uncultured Sandaracinobacter sp. | reverse complement strand
CGCCGGCCTGCGCCACCACTGCCAGCCCGGCGCCGGCCAGCGCCAGCCACCAGACATGGTCGGCCGCGCCGCGCCAGACGGCCAGCGCGGCCGAAAGCGCCGCCGCCCCGGCCATGCCGCCAATCAACCCGGCCCAGGTCTTGCCGGGGCTGATCGCCGGCCAGATTTTGGCGCCGCCAATGCTGCGGCCGGCGACAAAGGCGCAGATATCCGTCGCCCAGACCAGCGCCATCACCCACAGCACCAGATCAAGGCCCAATTCCTGCTGACGCAGGAAGATCAGCGCCACCCCCGGCACGCCGGCATAAAACAGGCCGCCGGCCAGCGAGAATTCATATCTGGCGCGCATGACAAAGGCGAAAGTGACAGCCAGAATCCCGACCGCGAGCAGAAACAGCAAGGCATTGCGCGCCTGCCCCGTGACTGCAAATCCGATAGTCAGCAATAATGCCAAAGCGCACCACAGCCGCCAGGGCGTCGGCACCTTGTGCATGACCGCCCATTCCCAGACCACCAGCACCACGCCCAGCGCCACCAGCGCTGCAAATACCAGACCGCCAAACCAGATCGCCGCCAGCGCCACCAGCGCCAAAGGCAGCGCCACTGCAACGCGCAACGCCAGTGCGGAACCGGCAAAGCGGCCCGGCGCGGGCTGCGGCGATTCAGCGGCCGCCATAGCGCCTGTCCCGCATGGCAAAGCTGCTGGCGGCTTCGCGCAATGTGGCTTCATCGAAATCCGGCCACAGACAGTCGGTGAACCATAATTCGGCATAGGCCGCCTGCCAGAGCAGGAAATTCGACAGCCGCAATTCGCCGGACGTGCGAATGATGAGATCAACCGGCGGCAGATCGGCGGTATCAAGGCAGGAATCGATGCGCGCCGGATCGATGTCATCGGCGGCGATCTCCCCCGCCGCCACTTGTCCGGCCAGCTGCCGGCAGGCACGGGTCAATTCATCCTGCGCGCCATAATTCAGCGCCACCACCAGCCGGAAGCGGTCATTGGCGGCGGTCTCGGCAATGGCATTTTCCAGCCGTGCCACCACATCCGGCTTCAGCCCGCGCCAGTCGCCAATCAGCGACAGCCGCGCGCCATTGGCGTTCAATTCGCCCAGTTCCGCCAGCAGATGGTGGTGCAACAACGCCATCAGATCCGACACTTCTTCGGCCGGGCGATTCCAGTTTTCCGAGGAAAAGGCGTAGAGGGTCAGCACCTCGATGCCAAGGCGCGGCGCCGCCCGCACCACCCGGCGCACGGCTTCCACACCAGCGCGGTGGCCCGCCACGCGCGGCAATCTGCGCGCCTGCGCCCAGCGGCCATTGCCATCCATGATGATGGCCACATGCCGGGGTCCGCCGGGAATCCCGGACACATCGGGCGCGCCGGACGCCGCATCGGCCGGAGCCGGGGCCGGCGCTGGCGGCTTTCGCGTCCGCCTGCGCGCCAGCCAGCTCACCTGCCGAGGATCTCCTTCTCCTTGGCCTCCGCGGCGGCATCGGCATCGGCAACCGCGGTATCGGTCAGCTTCTGTACTTCGCCTTCCAGACGCTTGCGCTCATCCTCGCTGATCTGCCCCTTTTTTTCCGCTGCCTTCAGGCTGTCATTGCCGTCGCGCCGCACATTGCGAATGGCAACCCGCGCCTTTTCGGCATATTGCGTCGCCAGTTTCGCCAGGTCATGCCGGCGTTCCTCGGTCAGATCCGGAATCGGCACGCGAATCAGCTGGCCTTCGGGAATCGGATTGAGGCCGAGGCCGGCCGAGCGGATGGCTTTGTCCACCGGCTGCACATTGGATTGATCCCAGACCTGCACCGCCAGCATGCGCGGTTCCGGCACAGTGACGGTCGCCACCTGATTGAGCGGCATATGCGCGCCATAGGCATCGACCATGACCGGTTCCAGCAGCGACGCCGAAGCCCGGCCGGTGCGCAACCCCGCCAGATCGCCCTTCAGCGATTCAACCGCGCCCGCCATGCGTCGCTTCAGATCCGCCTTCATTGCCTTTGCGTCAAATTCTGCCATGGCTATTTTCCTCGTTCCTGCGTTGTGCGACAGCCTCAGCCCGCGCTGCCAACAATGGTCGACAGTCCCTGTCCTGCCAGCACCTCCGCCAGACCTCCGGCCTTGCGGATGTTGAAGACAATAATCGGGATGCCATTGTCGCGGCACAGGGCCACGGCGGCTGCATCCATCACTTTCAGATTGTCTGCCAGAACCCGGTCAAAGGCAATGCGCTCGAAGCGTTGCGCCTGCGGGTTGAGCTTGGGATCGCTGTCATAGACGCCATCGACCGATGTGCCCTTCAACAGTGCATCGCAGTTCATTTCGGCCGCACGCAGCGCCGCGCCGGTGTCGGTGGTGAAATAGGGGCTGCCGGTGCCGGCGGCAAAGATCACCACCCGGCGCTTCTGCAGATGCCGGAGCGCGCGGCGGCGGATATAGGGTTCGCAGACCGCGGCCATGGGAATGGCCGACAGCACCCGCGTCTGCACGCCCAGCTGTTCCAGCGCATCCTGCATCGCCAGCGCATTCATCACCGTCGCCAGCATGCCCATGTAATCGGCGGTGGCGCGGTCCATACCCTTGGCGGCACCGGCCATGCCGCGAAAGATATTGCCGCCGCCGATCACCAGGCATAGTTGCACGCCGCTGTCGTGCACCGCCTTCACTTCGCCGGCAACGCGCGCCACCGTGACCGGATCAATGCCAGAGCCCTGATCGCCCATGGCCGCTTCACCGGACAATTTCAGAAGAACACGCGAATAGGGCGGGGACATGCAGTGCCTTTTTGAAATTGCATCAGAAGGATCGGCGGCTTGCGCTTGCGCAACAACCGCGATTAGCGCCCGCAGCCGATCTTCTCAAGCCCGCGCCCGGTCAGAACGCCCGCCCAACAGGCCCGACAGAGCGCATGGACCCGCTGTGTCCGGCAACAGGACACAACGGCATCCCCGGTTCAGGCCGTGCCGACCGCTGCCGCCACTTCGCTGGCGAAATCGCTGCTGGCCTTTTCAATGCCTTCGCCAAGCTGGAAGCGGACGAATTTCGCCACCTTCAGGCTGCCCGACAAACGCTTGGCTTCGGCCTGCAGATATTCTTCCACCCGCGCCTTGCCGTCGATCACGAACACCTGCGACAGCAATGCCTGTTCGGAAGCAAATTTGCGCAGCGTCCCTTCCACCATCTTCTCGACGATATTGGCTGGCTTGCCGGACGCCGCCGCCTTTTCCGTGGCAACGGCGCGCTCGCGTTCCAGCAGTGCCGGATCGATATCTTCGGCGGCAACCGCCAGCGGATTCATCGCAGCGATATGCATCGCCAGCTGGCGGCCGATTTCCGCCACGGCTTCCTTGTCGGCAATGTCGCTGTCGATGGCGACGAGCACGCCGATCTTGCCGATGCCGGGCGCAGCGGCGCTGTGCACATAAGCAGCGACAGCGCCGCTGGCATCGACCACTTCGGCGCGGCGCAGCACCTGCTGTTCGCCGATCGTTGCGATATTCTGCGTCAGCACATCCTGCACGCTGCCGCCACCGGCCGGATAATCCGCAGCCAGAATATCGGCGAGATCGCCGCCCGCCTGCAGTGCCACATCGGTGACCGCGCGGACGAAATCCTGAAACTGGCTGTTCTTGGCGACGAAATCGGTTTCGGAATTGACCTCGATGACAGCACCGCGCGTGCCCGACACCGCCACGCCGACCAGACCTTCGGCCGCGGTGCGGCTGGATCTTTTGGCCGCTGCCGCCAGCCCCTTGGCGCGCAGCCAGTCGACGGCCTTTTCCATGTCGCCTTCAACGGCAACGAGCGCCTTTTTGGCATCCATCAGCCCCGCGCCCGTCATTTCGCGAAGTTCCTTTACCTGCGCTGCAGTGATATTGGCCATGTCCCGGCTCCTTACCCAGAAAAGACTGGCCGGGGGTGATCTGCAAGGCATTGCCCCGCACCCCCGCCAGAAAAGAAAATAATGCCCGGCAGCGCAGCCGCGCCCGCCAGGCGATGCGAACGCCTAGGCTTCCGGCTGGGCGCCGAGCGCTGCTTCCACGTCCGGATCTTCGGCGGCGCCGATGTCGACGCCCATATCAGCCAATTCCGTCTGCCGGCCGGCCAGAACTGCATCGGCGACTGCATTGCAGTAAAGCTCGATGGCGCGGCGCGCATCATCATTGGCCGGCACCGGAAAGGCAATGGTTGCAGGATCGGTGTTGGAATCGAGAATGGCGATCACCGGAATGCCGAGTACGGCGGCTTCCTTGACGGCCAGATCCTCCTTGTTGACATCGATGACGAACATCAGGTCCGGCAGGCCGTTCATGTCGCGAATGCCACCCAGCGACGCTTCGAACTTGTCGCGTTCGCGCGTCATCTTCAGCACTTCCTTCTTGGTGAAGCCGCGGGTGTCGCCGGACAATTGTTCTTCCAGCGTCTTGTAGCGCCGGATCGATGTCGAAATCGTCTTCCAGTTGGTGAGCATGCCGCCCAGCCAGCGGTGGTTGACATAATATTGCCCGCAGTGCGTGGCGGCGTCGGCAATGGCTTCCTGGGCCTGGCGCTTGGTGCCGACAAACAGCACCTTGCCGCCGGCCGCAGCCGTGGCGCGCACGAAATCCAGCGCGCGCGCAAACAGCGGCACCGTCTGCGACAGATCAAGGATGTGGACGCCATTGCGCTGGCCGAAGATATACGGCTTCATCTTCGGGTTCCAGCGGTGGGTCTGGTGGCCAAAATGGGCGCCGGCCTCAAGCAGGGCCTGCATGGATACGTCCGTCGTCAATGGCGCTGTTGCCATTTCATTTTCTCCTGCCGGTTCAACCTTGCGCGAAGATCTGGCCCGGCGAATCCGCCGGGCACCGGGGATGTCCCTTCGCGTGCGTGATAGCTGCCGCCCCTAGAAAACCATGGCGCAGCCGTCAAGCCGGCGGCCGGCCCCGCGACGCTCCGCCATTCAGGCCTTGATGCGCAATTGCCCGAGAAAATCGCGCTTGCCCAATTCGACGCCGGCTTCGCGCAGCAGATCATAGGCGGTCGTTGCGTGAAAGAAGAAATTCGGCTGCGAAAAGGACAGCAGAAAATCCGTGGTCGCAAACGGGATCTGCGCCGACGGCAGCCTGACCACGACATCGCGGGATTGCGCAGCGTCCAGTTCCTCGCTGGTCACTTCCGCCAGCACCTTGGCCGCACGCTGCACCAGCGCCTGCATCGAAGCCAGATCTTCCGGCGTTTCGCCGCCCTGCACATCGAATCCGCCGCTGCGCATAGCGTCGATCGCACCCAGGCTGTGATGCGCCACCGATCTGATCTGAAAGCTCATCGGCAGCATGGTTCTATGCATGCGCAGCCCGGCCAGCGTGGCGTCCGACATGCCGGTTTCCGCACACCAGAGCTGCGCCTTTTGCAGCACGCCCTGCATCGAACCCAGCATCTGCCGGATGGTGGGCACAAAGGCGTCATAAAGTGTCACTGCCATGTCGGAATCCTCCTGTTACGGCCGGCCATTCCGGCATGCCGGCGTCCTAGGGCAGGCTGAACGGAAATGGAATTGCCCCCGGCACCCCCCGGCGCCGGGCGCCCCGGTTCAGGCCACCAGCCGCAGCGGCGGTGGCAGCGACGTGACCGCCGCCGCGCGAACCCCTGCCAGCGCTTCGATTTCGGCGGTGGTGTCGCCGCCGAGCAGGAAATCCCGCCCCAGACTGACGATTGCCGTACCGCCATCAGCCAGCGCCAGCCGCACTTCCACCCGCGAACGCCCGCCGCGCGGCAGGATCTCCGCCAGTTGCGCAGCGATTGTGTCCGGGGCATCCGCCGCCAGTTCGATGGTCAGCAGCGCGCGCGCCGACCGGGCCAGATCGGCGAGAGCCATAGCGCCCTGCACCGCCAGCCGCGGCGTGTCATCGCCTTCGCGCCATTGCAGTTCCACCGACATCAGCAAAGGCTCGCCGCTGCGGCTGGCGACCTCCAGCTCGGTCTGGGCTTCGGGCTTGAAACAGCTGGCGTTCCAGCTTCCGGACTGGTCGGTCAGATCGACCAGCATATAGCGCCGATCGGCGGATTTCCCTTGCGGCACCCGCCAGCGCACGGATTCGACCAGCCCGGCCATGCGCACTTCGAAGCGCGTATCGGCAGGCGCCCGCCGCGCCTGCACATCAGCGGCGGTTTCCACCCCCATGGTGGCGAGCACGGCCTGATGCGCCTCGACCGGGTGGCCGGAAAACCAGAACCCGAAGGCGCCAGTCTCATGCCCCAGCCGCTCGCCCAGAAGCCAATTGTCCACTTCCGCCAGGCGCAGCGATTCGACCGCCGATTCACCCCCGAACAACGCCCCCTGACCAGTCTCACGCGCGTCGGCAATGCGCGCAGCAGCAGCCAGAATCTGCTCGGCCCCGGCAAAGACGCGGGCGCGGTCCAGCCCGAAACAGTCGAACGCGCCAGCCGCCGCCAGCGCTTCCACCTGCCGGCGGTTGAGTGCATGCGGATCAATGCGGGCAACAAAATCATCCAGCGAGCGATAAGGGCCATGTGCCTCGCGTTCACGCACGATATCTTCCATGGCGCCTTCACCCACACCCTTCAGCGCCGCCAGCGCATAGCGCACGCCCACCCCCGTATCGGTATCGGCCAGAGTAAAATCGGCACCACTGGCATTGATGCAGGGCGGCAATAACGGCACCTCCAGCCGGCGCATGTCGGCCACGAACACCGCCAGCTTGTCGGTCAGGTGAATGTCATAGGCCATGGAGGCAGCGAAAAACGCCGCCGGATGGTGGCATTTCAGCCAGGCGGTCTGATAGGCGACCAGCGCATAGGCAGCGGCATGGCTCTTGTTGAAGCCATAGCCGGCAAATTTGTCGACCAGATCGAAAATGGTATTGGCGCGATCCTCAGGCACGCCATTGGCCTGGGCGCCTTCAAGGAAGCGGCTGCGCTGGGCATCCATTTCGGACTTGATCTTCTTGCCCATGGCGCGGCGCAGGATATCGGCTTCGCCCAGCGAATAGCCGGCCAGCAGCTGCGCAATCTGCATCACCTGTTCCTGATAGATGATGACGCCGTAGGTGGGCTGCAGGATCGGCTCCAGCATCGGGTGCAGATAATCCGGCTGTTCGCGGCCCCATTTGCGCTCGGCAAAGCTCGGAATATTGTCCATCGGGCCGGGGCGATACAGCGCGCCCAGGGCAATGATGTCTTCGAACAGGGTCGGCTTCACCAGCGCCAGCGCCCGCCGCATGCCTTCGGATTCGAACTGGAACACGCCAACGGTGTCGCCGCGCGTCATCAAGGCATAAACATCGGCATCATCCAGCGCCAGATGGTCGAGATCGACGGCAATGCCGCGCGCGCCCAGAAGCTCAATCCCGCGCGCCAGCACCGACAATGTCTTCAGCCCGAGGAAGTCGAATTTCACCAGCCCCGCTGCTTCGGCCCATTTCAGATCGAACTGGGTGACTGGAAAATCCGAACGAGGATCGCGATACAGCGGCACCAGCTCGGACAGCGGCCGGTCGCCAATGACGACGCCGGCGGCATGAGTCGAGGAATGCCGCGGCCGGTTTTCCAGTTGCAGCGCGATTTCCACCAGGTGCCGCACCTGTCCGTCGGCGCGCATTTCCGCCGGCAGCTCCGGCACATTGGCCAAGGTCCGGCGCAGATCCCAGGGATCGGCCGGATTGTTGGGAATGAAGCCGGCGATGCGATTCACCTGGCCATAAGGCAATTGCATGACCCGGCCGACATCCTTGACAACCGCGCGCGCCTTCAACCGACCGAAGGTGATAATCTGCGCCACCTGGGCGCGGCCGTATTTCTGCTGCACATAGCGAATGACTTCCTCACGCCGGGTTTCGCAGAAATCGATATCGAAATCGGGCATCGACTTGCGTTCCGGATTGAGGAAGCGTTCGAACAGCAGCCCCAGCGCCAGCGGGTCGAGATCTGTGATATGCGTCGCCCAGGCCACCAGCGACCCCGCCCCCGAGCCGCGCCCCGGCCCGACCGGGATTCCATGCGCCTTCGCCCATTGCATGAAATCGGCAACGATGAGGAAATAGCCGGCAAAGCCCATATCGCCGATGATCTGCATTTCCAGTTCGAAGCGCGCCCAATAGGGTGCTTCGTCGGCAATGGCGGCGGTGGCCAGCCGCGCGCGCAGCCCTTCGGCCGCCATGTCGTGCAGGGTCTGGCGTTCGGCTTCGGCATCGGCCACCAGCTTGGGCAGGATCGGCGCCCGGCGTTGCACGGCAAAAGCCGTGCGCTTTGCCACCAGCGCGGTATTCTCGATCGCTTCCGGCAGGTCGGCGAAACGCTGCCGCATTTCCGCATCCGTCGCCAGATAATGCCGCGGATTGCTATGCCGCCGGTCCTGCGCTTCCAGATAACTGCCATCCGCAATGCACAGCATCACGTCATGCGCTTCATGGCCATCGGGCTGCAAAAAGCGCGCCGGCGTGGTGCCGACCAGCGGCAGACCTTCGTCATAGGCAAAGCCGATGAGGGCATCCTCGCTCTGTTCCTCGATCGCCGCACCACTGCGCGAAATCTCGACGAACAGCCGGTCGCCGAAAATCTCCTGCAAGGTCCGCCCCAGCGCGCGCGCTTCGCGCGCCTGACCTTCGGCACAAAGCCGCGCCATGGCGCCATCGGCGCCAGCCGTCAGGCACAGCAGATTGCCGGCCCGCCCGCGCAGCCGCTCGATACTGCCCACGCCCTGCAGATGCGATTCCGACATCAGCCACAACAGCTCGTCCCAGCCATCCGCATTGCTGGCATAGAGCGCCAGATAATCGATTTCCGCCGCCTGCCCCGGGCGCAGCGCACCCGCCGGCATCTGCCGTTCGATCGGCAGCAATGTGCCGATCACCGGCTGCACCCCGGCTGCCATGCAGGCCGTCGAAAACGCCATGGCGCCAAACAGATTGGCCCGGTCGGTCAGGCCAATTGCCGGCAGCCCGCGTTCGACGCAGGCGCGCACCAGATCGTCAAGCTCGATGGTCGATTCCAGCATCGAAAAACTGCTCTGCACCCGCAAGGGGATATAGGGGGAGGTGCTGGAAATCGTCATCGCAGCCCGGTCCGCAGAGTCGACACCGCCATCACTGCCCGTAGCGCGGCCTTGCAGCCATGCTGAGTGCCGCCCGCGCCGCGCTCACCAGAGCGCCGGCCTTGGCTTCACACTCGCGCTGTTCGGTCTCGGGGTCGCTGTCGGCGACAATGCCGGCGCCGGCCGTCACATGCAGGATTCCATCCTTTACCACCGCCGTGCGCAGCACGATGCAGCTGTCCATGCTGCCATCGGGGGCGAAATAGCCGATACCGCCGGCATAAGGGCCGCGCTTTTCCGCTTCCAGTTCGGCAATGATCTGCATCGCCCGCACCTTGGGCGCCCCCGACACCGTTCCGGCCGGAAAGCCCGCCAGCAGTGCATCGATCGAATCCGTGCCGGGCTTCTGCGCCCCCACCACATTCGACACCAGATGCATGACATGGCTGTAGCGCTCGATGGTGAATTTCTCCGTCACCCGCACCGTCCCCGGTGCCGCGGCGCGGCCGACATCATTGCGCCCGAGATCGAGCAGCATCAGATGCTCTGCCACTTCCTTGGGGTCGGCCCTGAGCTCGGCTTCGAGCGCCTGATCCTCCGCTTCGGTGGCGCCGCGTTTGCGCGTGCCTGCAATCGGACGGATATTCACCACGCCATCGCGGGCGCGCACCAGAATTTCCGGGCTGGAACCAATGACGGCAAAGCCCGGCAGATCGAGATGATAGAGAAATGGCGACGGATTGACCCGCCGCAGCGCGCGATACAGTTCGAACGGCGGCAGCGGGAAGGGGAAATGAAAGCGCTGCGCCAGCACCACCTGAAAGATATCGCCGGCGCGGATATAGGATCGGGCGGTTTCGACCATCTGCTGATAGCGCCCCGCCGGCACCGCCGATTGCGGCTGCACCTGCGCCGCCGCCACATCGATGCGCGGTCGCGCCGGCAAGGGCTGCATCAGCCGCGCCGCCACTGACTCCAGTCGCTCGCGCGCCGCGACAATCGCTGCATCGGCGTCGATATCGCTGCCGGCATAGAGCGGCGCCACCAAAGTCAGCATGTCTGCCAGCCGGTCGAACACCAGCAACACGCCCGGCCGCACGAACATCATGTCCGGCACGCCGAACGGATCATCCGCCGGCACCGGCAGTTTTTCCACCAGTGCCACGGTCTCATAACCGAAATAGCCAACCAGAAACGACAGCGCCGGCGGCAGGCTTTCGGGGACATCCATGTGGATCGACTGCACCAATTGCCGCAGCGCCACCAGCGTCGGCGCAGCCTCCGCCACGAAGCTGTCGCGGTCATGGCGCCAGTTGCGGTTGATTTCCGCCATATCGCCGCGCGCCCGGAATGCCAGATCGGCGTCCAGCCCAATCAGCGAATAGCGCCCGCGCTGCCGCCCGCCTTCGACCGATTCCAGCAGGAAATCGCCGCGCCCTTCCACCGCAAGCTTGAGCCAAGCCGAAACCGGCGTTTCGGTGTCGGCTTCCAGTTGCAGGAACAGACAGGCGTTCTGCCCGGCCCGAAGGCGCTGCCGCGCGGCATCCTGCATTTCCGTCATGTCTGCATCCGTCATGGCTGTTCGCACCCTTTGATTCGCGGCCTCAATCCTCGAAGGCACCAGTCAGCCGGGCATTCACCGCCTTCAGGGCATCCGGCTGACGCACCACCTTGGCGCTGCGCTCGATGGTGCGCAGGAAACTTTCCGCCAGCTCATTGCCGGCCTCCTGGGCAAGCGCCTGGCGCAGATTTTCCGCCAATGCCTTGGCATCGGCATCCGCCCCGGCCTGAACTTCATTCACCCGCACCACGAACCAGCCCTGCCCGTCCGGCGCTTCGACCAGATGCGCCTTGCCGGCCGGCACATTGAGCAGCATCATGACGGGGGGCGGCACCTGCTGGCCCTGACTGAGCATCTGCGACAGCTCTAGCCGGCGCACGGCCAATGCTTCGGCCGGCGGCAATTTCCGCCCGGCCACGACCCTGGCCAGATCCTGGCCTTCATTCAGAGCCTTGATGATCGCTTCGGCTTCGGCCCTGGCCGCGCGCGCGCGCGCATCCAGCACCCATTGCGCCGCCACATCGTCGCGGATCTTGTCCAACGGCACCAGTTCCGGGGCAATGACATCCGTCACTTCCACCAGCGCATAATGCTCGTCATCGATCTGGACCGCGCGCGGCCCTTCCAGCGGATCCAGTTCGAACACCCGGTCCAGAATCGGCAGTTCGACCGTGCTGACCTGATATTCCGAATCAAAACGGCGGCCATCGCTGGTGACCGGCGCTTCCGTCTGCACGGTCAGTGAAAATGCCTTGGCAACATCGGCAAAGGATTGCCCGTCATCGATCCGGTCCTCGGCATCATTCACCATGTCCGACATCAGCTCGTGCAGCCTGCTCTGGCTCAACTGCGTCGCGATCCGGGCCGAGACGGCTGCGAAAGGCTGCGCCTGCGGCGGGTGAATCGCCCCCACATGCACGACCCGCTGGCCGAAATCCGTGGGCAAGGGATCGCTGACGGAATTGGCCGTCAGCGCAAAGGCCGCATCGGCGGCGGCTTCATCCAGCTGCTGGGCCAGCTCGGCTTCGCTCACCGTGCCAACGGCAGTGTCGCGGGCACTGAAACCGGCTTCGCGCGCGGCATCGGCAAAGGCCGTTCCGGCGCGCACCTTCTCGACAAAGGCCCGGGCCGCAGCGGCGTCCGGGAGCACGATCTGCTGCACTTCACGCGTCTCCAGCCCGCCGAATTCGCCCGGATGGCTGTCGTAATACTGGCGCACTTCCTCGGCTGTCGGCGTGGCGCGCGCACTCAGGCTGGCGGCGCTGATCTCCGCATAACGAAAGGCCCGGCGCTCCGGAATGGTGTAGGCGTCGCGGTGGTTCTGGTGAAATTCCTGCAGTTGCTTGTCGCTGGGCTTGCCGGGATCCGGCATCAGCATCGACGGCACCGGCAGAATATCGCCCTGGCGCTGTTCCAGAAACATGCGGGCATAATTTTCCGCAATCAGCCCCGGCACCCCGATGCCGGCGATCACCGGCTGCAGCAATTGTCTGCGAATCAGGTCCTGGGCAATCGAATCGCGCAATTCGGCTTCGGAAATATTCTGCTCGTCGAGCAGCCGGCGGAAGGTTGCCTCGTTGAATTCGCCGTTCAGCTGAAACGCCGGAATGCTGGCGATTTCGCCATCCACCAGACGCCGCGAAACGACAATCCCATTGGCATCGGCATAGGCCTTCAGCGCTTCGGAAATGATCATCTGCTGCAGCACCATTTCGCCGCCGCCGGCCTGCAGGAACGCGGCATTGTTGATGCCTGGATTCTGTTCACGTTCGCGGGCAACGACACGGTCGATGGCGGCATAATACTGGCGGTCGGTGATGCCGGTCTTGCCGACCGTTGCCAGCACGGTTTCACGCTCGCTGCTGCTGCCGCCTGGCCCGCCGGTCTGGCCAAAGACGATGGCCATGGCGCCAACGGCGACGACCAGCACCAATATGCCCGCCCAGGAAGAGACGAATCTGCGCATGAGCTGAAGCATTGCTGTCTTTCCTCGCGGCTTTTCCGGACGTTGATGCCGTCCGACGTTTCAGGTGGCAGTGTCATGGAGCAGCGGACCCGTGGCGCGAAACATGACGGCCCCAGGCAGCTATTACCCCGGCCGTCCTGTTAGCGGCATGATTGCAATTTGGCCAGCAGGCAGCGCCGGGACGCGATCACGCTTTCTGCAGCTTGTGGTGCGCCCGGCATATGTCTAGACTGCGCCGCCATGCATTCAGGACTTCCGACGGCTGCGCCCTCTCCGGCGCGTGCACGCCCCATTTCCATGCGTCCGGCGTTTCTGCAGCCTGTGCGCCAGCATGCGCGCACCCTGGCCTGGGCGTTGTGCACGGCGTCGCTGCTGCTGACCGCCGGCTGCGCTTCCAGTGGCAAGAAGGCCAAGCGCGACCGGGCCTATATCGCCCAGGACGTTGAAACGCTGTATTCGATCGCGCACCAGACCCTCGACAAGCGTGATTATCGCATGGCGGCGGCGATGTTCGACGAAGTCGAGCGCCAGCACCCCTATTCCGTCTGGGCGCGGCGGGCGCAGCTGATGTCCGCCTTCAGCTATTACGCCTCGCGGCAATATTCCCAGGCCATTCAATCGGCGCAGCGCTTCCTCAGCCTGCATCCCGGCAACAGCAACGCCGCCTATGCCTATTACATCATCGCCATCTGCTATTACGAACAGATCGCCGATGTCACCCATGACCAGCAGATCACCAAGCAGGCGCGTTCGGCGTTGACCGAACTGGTGCGGCGTTTCCCGGACAGCAAATATGCCGGCGACGCCCGGCTGAAGCTCGATCTGGTCGACGACCATCTGGCCGGCAAGGAATTGCAGATCGGCCGCTTTTACGCCCGTGACCGGCGCTGGATCGCCGCCGCCGTGCGCTATCGCCATGTCATCGAGGATTATCAGACCACCAGCCATGTGCCGGAAGCGCTCTACCGCATGGTCGAAGCCTATCTGGCGCTGGGCATCCCCGAAGAAGCCAGGCGCAATGCCGCAGTGCTGGGCGCCAATTTTCCCGCCTCCAAATGGTATGAACGCGCCTATGACCTGCTGCAAAAATACGAACCCCAGATGCTGACTGGCACTGACCCCGCCAGGACGGCGACGCCCACCAGCTGATCCGGACAGGACCAGAGAAGGCCGGTTCTTGCTCGTTCAGCTTTCCATCCGCGACCTTGTCGTCATCG
>CAZIAA010000010.1:0-14143 GCA_964537365.1 uncultured Sandaracinobacter sp. | reverse complement strand
AGAAGGCGAGGATCGGGATGACCGCGCCGTTCATGGTCATCGACACCGACATCTGATCGAGCGGGATGCCGTCGAACAGGATCTTCATGTCCTCGATGCTGTCGATGGCAACGCCGGCCTTGCCGACATCGCCATGCACGCGCGGGTGGTCGGAATCATAGCCGCGGTGCGTTGCCAGGTCGAAGGCGACGGACAGGCCCTTCTGCCCGGCAGCGAGATTGCGGCGGTAAAAGGCGTTGGATTCCTCGGCAGTGGAAAAACCGGCATATTGCCGGATCGTCCAGGGCCGCCCGGCATACATGCTGGCCTTGACGCCCCGGGTGAACGGGGCAAAGCCCGGCAGGCCCGGATCGGCCGCCACATCCGCCGCGGTATACAGCGGCTTCACCGTGATTCCTTCCGGAGTCTGCCAGTCGAGGTCGCGCCCCTTCACTTCCTTCGCCGTCAAGGCTTCCCAGTCCGCCAGTGCGGGCGCCTTATCCTCTGTCGTTTCGTCCGACATCATGTCGCCTTTCCACAATTCGCTGTCGGGCGATCACGCCGCCCGGCGTCCGCGCGGGCCGGTCAGCCGGCCGCCACGCCCGATACGCCCTGTTGATTCTGCCTCTGGCGGCGTCAATCAAAACTGATATCGCCGCTTTCCGGTTCTTTCAGATAGGGCGAAATATCCACATCTTCCAGCTGCGCCGGATTCCATTGCGGTTCCCGCCCCTTGTCGATCAGGCGCGCCGTCACGCCTTCGAAAAAGTCATGGCCATGGCGGATCGCCATCACCATGCGGTATTCCAGCCTGAGCGCCTGTTCGATCGACACGCCTTCGCCGGCGCGCAACCCATGCAGCGTCAGTTTCAGCGAGGTCGGGCTCATGCTGCGGATGGTCCTGGCCTGCGCCTGCGCCCAGTCGTCGCCATCATCCAGCAGCGACAGGATATCTTCGATCTGATCCTGCGCAAACAGATAATCAATGCCATCGCGCAATTCCGTCAGCCGCTGTTCGCCGGGGTCGGAATCGAAAGTGTCCAGCACATCCTCGATGCTTTCATGGCTGTGCGCCAGCCGCTCTTTCAGCGACGGCAATTGTTCCGACGGGGTGAAATGGGTGCAATAGCCGATGGCGACGCAATCGCCGCCCTTCACATGCGTGCCGGTCAATGCCACCCAGGTGCCGAATTCGCCCGGGAAACGCGGCAGGGCATGGGTGCCGCCAACATCGGGGATAAGGCCAATTCCGGTTTCCGGCATTGCAAAGCGGGTGTTTTCCGTGGCCACACGATAGGGCGCATGTACCGATATGCCGACACCGCCGCCCATGGAAATGCCATCCACCAGCGATACATAGGGCTTGGGATAGTTGGCAACCGCCTGATTCATGCGATATTCGTCATGAAAAAAGCCTCGCCAGCCTTCCAGATCCTGTTTGCCGGTGCGCGCCAGCCCGACGACGTCGCCGCCGGCACAAAAAGCGCGTCCCGCGCCTTCGACGACGACGGCTTCGACATCATCGTCCATGGTCCAGTCGATCAGTTGCCGGTGCAGCGCCACGCACATGGCGCGATTGAGCGCATTCAGCGCCTTTGGCCGATTGAGTGTCACCACGCCAATACGGCCCAGTTTCGAAAATAGAATCTCGTCGGTCATGACTGTCCTTACCCCACTGATTTTTCCGTAAACAGACCCGCGCCTTCCAGGTCAACTATCATGCAACTGGAACTGAGCCTTGCCAGAACCTTGCCATCGGCGTCGGTCATATCGGCTTCGGTGAAACTGACCGTGCGCCCCATCTTCAGCACCCGCCCGGCAAACAGATAGTCGCGGTCGAGGCGCGCTGGCCCGAAAAAGCTGACCTTGAATTCGATGGTCGGCGCCACCACGCGCCGGCCGGAACGAACAATGGCGGCGGTGGACGCCGCTTCATCCAGCGCCGTCGCAATGATCCCGCCCTGCATATTGCCGGCCGGATTGCAGAATTCGGCCACCGCGCGCATGCGATATTGCACCTGGCCCTCAGCCTGGCGTACCTCCAGCAGTTCCATGCCCAGAAGCTCGATCGTCTTCGTCTGCCGCCGCTGCATGCGGGCCAGCAGCTCGGCATCGGTCATTGCCATCCGAAAACCTCCACTTCGGTCAGCCCATATTGCGCCAGCGCCGGCAAAAGCTGCTCTGCATGCTGCGCATCGCCGGTAAAGATGATTCGCCCGGATGGTTGCGGCTGTGGCCATTGCCGGTCCTGCAACAGAAAGGCCACCCGCCGTGCAATGCCGTCGGCGCCATCCATGAATTGCAGTCCGGGTGGCGCCACGGCGGCAAGTTCTTCGCGCAGCAGCGGAAAATGCGTGCAGGCCAGCACCACCACGTCCATGCGCCCGCCATCAGGCTGTTGCAGCAGACCAGCAAGCGCAGCACGGCAGACCGCCGCCGGCACCGGCCGGCCGCATAATTTGGCTTCGGCGGCTTCGACCAGATCCGGCGCGCCATGCCGGAGCACCAGACAATCGGCGGCAAAGCGCGCCGCCAGATCGTCGATATAAGGCTGGCGCACGGTTGCCTCGGTGCCGAGCACGCCGATCACTTTCGTACGGCTGCGCGCCGCGGCCGGCTTGATCGCCGGCACTGTCCCAACCACGGGGACATTCAGAACCGGGCGGATAAAGCCGAGCGCCACGGTGGAGGCAGTATTGCAGGCAATCACCATCAGCGAAGGCGAAAGACGCTCCGCCAGTCGGCCCAGCAGGCCGGCCACCCGCGCGGAAATCTCTACTTCGCTTTTGCTGCCATAGGGGAAACCGGCCGAATCCGCGCAATAGACCAGCGGCGCGGCCGGCAGCCGGGCGCGGACGGCCTCCAGCACCGACAGACCGCCAACACCCGAATCCAGAAACAGGATCGGCCCGCTCATCGGCACGGCAATATCCATGACCGATATGATTCACGCATTTCGCGCCATATGGGGTTCGATCCTTGCATGTCCGCCGGCTTTTGCCGCGCCCATCCCGGTTGCGCAAGCCAGTGATGCAGACAAAAGCCGCCATCCCCGGCGCCATCGCAGTTCGGCGATTGCTTTTTCACGGCAATTGCGACATGCCGCCGCCTTCCTGTAAATGGACCAATCATGACTGACGAACTTTACCGCATCCGCCGCCTGCCCCCCTATGTCATTGCCGAAGTCAACGACATGCGGGCCGCCGCGCGGCAATCGGGTGCGGACATCATCGACCTCGGCATGGGCAATCCGGATATGCCGCCGCCGGCGCATGTCATCGAAAAACTGTGCGAAGTCGCGCACAAGCCCGATGCCCATGGCTATTCGGCATCGCGCGGGATTCCGGGCCTCCGCCGCGCGCAGGCGAATTACTATCAGCGGCGATTCGGCGTCACCCTCGACCCCGACAGCGAAGTCGTGGTCACGCTTGGTTCCAAGGAAGGGCTGGCCAGCCTGGCGACAGCGATCACTGCCCCGGGCGATGTGGTGCTGGCGCCCAACCCCAGCTATCCCATCCACACCTTCGGCTTCATCATTGCCGGCGCCACCATCCGTGCCGTGCCGACCACCCCGGATGAAGATTATTTCGAAGCGCTGGATACCGCCATGCGCTTCACCGTGCCGCGGCCATCGGTGCTGGTGGTGAATTATCCGTCCAACCCGACCGCCGAAGTGGTCGATCTGGCGTTCTATGAACGGCTGGTGGACTGGGCCAGACGCAATGAAGTCTGGATCATTTCCGACCTCGCCTATGCCGAATTGTATTTCGACGGCAATCCGACCCCGTCCATCCTGCAGGTCAAGGGCGGGCGCGACGTCGCGGTGGAATTCACTTCCATGTCGAAGACCTATTCCATGGCCGGCTGGCGCGTCGGTTTCGCCGTCGGCAACAAGAAGCTGATCGCCGCCATGACCCGGGTCAAAAGCTATCTCGACTATGGCGCCTTCACCCCCATTCAGGCGGCCGCCTGCGCCGCGCTGAACGGCCCGCAGGACGTGGTCGAACGCAACCGCCTAGTCTATCAGAAACGCCGCGACGTGCTGGTCGAAAGCTTTGCCCGCGCCGGCTGGGACATTCCCAGCCCGCGGGCCTCGATGTTCGCCTGGGCGCCGCTGCCACCAGCGCTCCAGCATCTCGGTTCGCTGGAATTTTCCAAGCAATTGCTGACCGAAGCCGGCGTCGCAGTCGCGCCGGGTGTGGGCTATGGCGAGGAAGGCGAAGGCTATGTCCGCATCGCCATGGTCGAAAACGAACAGCGCCTCAGGCAGGCGGCGCGCAACGTGAAACGCTATCTGCGCTCCATGGGGGTCAACACGCCCGACCAGAGCAAGACCGGGCAGGACTGACTTTGCCGGTGCCGGCCGGCGTTCAGCCGGCCGTGCCGCCGACCGTCAGCCCTTCCACCAGCAAGGTCGGCTGGCCAACGCCCACCGGCACCGACTGGCCGCCCTTGCCGCACACACCGATACCGGTATCGAGCGCCATGTCATTACCGATGGCGCCGATCCGGCGCATCACTTCCGGGCCATTGCCAATCAAGGTCGCGCCCTTCACCGGCGCGCCCAGCCGGCCATTCTCGATCTTATAGGCTTCGGTGCAGGAAAACACGAATTTACCCGACACGATGTCCACCTGACCGCCGCCAAAGCTCTTGGCATACAGGCCCTTCTTCACGCTGCGCAGGATTTCGCCGGGGTCTTCATTGCCATTTTCCATGAAGGTGTTGGTCATGCGCGGCATCGGCATGTGGCAGAAGCTTTCGCGCCGGCCATTGCCGGTCGGCTCCACCCCCATCAGCCGGGCATTCATGCGGTCCTGCATGTAACCGCGCAAATAACCATCCTCGATCAGCACCGTGCGTTTGCCGGGCGTGCCTTCATCATCAATCGACAGCGAACCGCGCCGCCCGGCGATGGTGCCATCATCCACCACCGTCACGCCGGGTGACGCCACCCGTTCGCCAACCTTGCCGGAAAAAGCGGAACTGCCTTTGCGGTTGAAATCACCTTCCAGACCATGGCCGACGGCTTCGTGCAGCAATATGCCCGGCCAGCCCGGCCCCAGCACCACCGGCATGACGCCCGCCGGCGCGTCGACACTGTCGAGATTAACGAGTGCCTGTGCCAGCGCCTTGTCGATCGCGGCCTGCCATTCGCTTTCGTCAAACAGCCGATCATAAAGTTCGCGGCCGCCAAAGCCCCAGCTGCCCGATTCGCGCCGGCCATTGCGTTCCGCGACAATACTGACATTCAACCGCACCAGCGGCCGGATGTCGCGCATGCGGCTGCCATCGGCACGCCAGATTTCCACATGGCTCCAGCTGGCGGACAGGCTGGCGCTGACTTGCGCCACGCGCGGATCGCGGCTGCGCGCCATGGCATCGATGCGCTCCAGCAAGGCCAGTTTCTGCGCAAAGGGCACTGCCGACAGCGGGTCGGCATCGGTGTAAAGCTTGCGATTGGTGCCCGGTGGCGCCAGCGCCGGAGTGATCCCACCCGTGCGCACCACCTGCAGGGTGTCGGCGGCGCGGCGGATCGCGGCCGGCGAAATTTCATTGGCATGGGCATAGGCGCTGACCTCACCGACAACACCGCGCAGGCCGAAACCCCGGCTCTGGTCGAAACCGGCGCTTTTCAAGCGTCCGTCATCGAATACGAAATTCTCGGCGGCGGCAATCTGCAGATAGAGTTCGCCATCCTCCATGCCGTGCAGGGCGTCCGCAGTGAGGTGGCGGGCCTCATCGGGGGAAAGTTCGCTGTAGAGAAGATTTTGCATAATGGCTTCATAGCCGTCCGCGCCGCCGGACAAAAGAGCAGCCTTGCAATACTCCGTGCCGTGCCGGGTGGGCGAAGCCGGTTGCAGGCGCAGGCAATGTTGCGATACCCCCATGCCGATGCAGGATGACATGGCTCCCGTTATGGCCCCCGTTACGCCCGCCGTCGCAGTCCCGGCCCCATTGCGGCTGCGCCTCGATACAGCGGCCCTCGTCGCCAATTTCCACTGGTTCGAACGCCGCGCCGGCACGCCCGCCATTCCCGCCATCAAGGCCAATGGCTATGGCCTGGGCGCGCGGCAGGTGTTGCGCCATCTGCGCACCGCCGGGGCGCGGGCATTCGCAGTCTCCAGCTGGCCCGAAGCACTGGCGCTGCAACAGCCGGATGTGCCCGTCCTCATCTTTCACGGCTTCACGCCGGACGATGCCGCCGCCGCACGCGCGCTGCCGCTGGCGCGGCCGGTGCTGGTGACCGCAGCGCAATGCACGGCCTGGCGGGACTGTTTCCCCGGCCGCGCCGCCGATGTCATGGTCGACACCGGCATGAATCGGCTGGGGCTGTCGGCCGCCGATCTGGCTTGCGCCGATGGCATAACCGTCACCATGCTGCACAGCCATCTCGCCTGTGCCGACGAACCGGACCATCCGATGACCCGGCGCCAGCTGCAAGCCTTTCAGGCACTGTCCGGCTGGCGGCCGGAAGCAAAGCGCGCGCTGGCCAATTCAGCCGGCATCTGCCGGGGGCGGGAATTCAGCTTCGACCATGTGCGCCCCGGCCTTGGCCTCTATGGCGGCCTGCCCCATCCCGCGGCCCGGATACAGCGCGTCGTCACCCCCGAAGCCCGAATCATCCAGCTGCGCGAGATCGAAGCCGGAGAAAGCGTCGGCTATGGCGCGCAATGGACAGCGCGGCGGCGCAGCCGCATCGCCATTTTGAACCTTGGTTATGCCGATGGCATCGCGCGCCCGCTGGCGGACTGTCTTGTGGCCATGGCCGGAGGCCGGCGACTGCCGCTGGCCGGGCGCATTTCGATGGACATGACAGCAGTCGATGTCACCGGCACGGATCTGCGCGAAGGCGACTGGCTGGAACTGGATTTCGACCTGCCCTTGCTCAGCCGCCAAAGCGGAATCTCGCAATATGAACTGCTGGTGTGGATGTCGGCGCGCTATGCCCGAATCTGGGTCTGATGCTCTGCCCCTTGCTGACCAGAACTGCGGAATCTAGAAGCGGTGTCGCATCGGGCGCCGCCCGGATGCACGCCCGTAGCGCAAAGGCCCGACCGTTCCTTGACCATTCTCGCCATTCTGCTTCTGTCGCTCAGCATGTCGGCGGATGCCTTTGCCGCCGCCCTCGCCCGCGGCGCCGCGCATCGGCCATCGCTGCCGGGCGCGCTGCGCGCCGGGCTGGTGTTCGGCGTGATCGAGGCCATCACGCCCGTGCTGGGCTGGCTGGCCGGTCGTGCCGCCGCTGGCCATTTCGAAGACGCCGGCCCGTGGATTGCCTTTGTGCTGCTGTTGGCGGTGGGGGCGCATATGCTGCGCCAGTCCCGCCGCGATGACGATGCCGAAGCCACCGCCGAACCACCGCGCGGCAACCTCTTGCTGCTGGTGGCAACGGCGATCGGCACCAGCATCGATGCCGCCGCCGTGGGCGTCGGTCTCGCCTTTATCGACGTGTCGATCTGGACGGTCGCTGCATCGATCGGCGTGTCCACTTTCCTGCTGGCCAGCAGCGGATTGTTCATTGGCGCGCGAATCGGCGCCGCACTCGGCAAAACCGCCGAAATGCTGGGCGGAATCATCCTGATCGTCATCGGCAGCGCCATCCTCGTCCAGCATCAGGGCTGGATCTGACGCCGCGCCAGCCGGCTCAGCCCGCCGATTCGCGCACGACCATGGTCTGCAGCTGCTGTTTCAGGCTGGGCGCGATGGCGGCCGGCTGCATACGAGCTTTTTCCACGCTCACCATCACGCTTTCCGCCAGCGCAAAAGCCCGGCCCTGCTGAAACAGGCCATGCGCCAGGCGATAGCTGGAACGGCCAAGGTGAATGACACCAATGCAGGCCTGAACATCCTCAGGGTAATGTCCTTCCCCCAGATAATCGATTGCGATATGCACGATCATGGCGCCATTGGGGCTGATCTCGCCGCCCCGGCGCAGGATTTCCTGATGCAGGCGCAGGCGCGATTCCTCGAAAAGGCGGGCAATCGCCACATTGTTGAGATGCGCGTTCGAATCCATGTCGCCATAGCGGCTCTGCAACTGGAAGTGCAGCGGATAGCAATCCGCGCGCCGGCGCCAGTCATCGTCGCGCAGGCTCATGCTCGATAACCCCGTTGGCCTGTGCCGGCCATTGCGTGGCCATAAGCGTGCGATTCGCTGTGCATGGCGGTAAACTCTCCCTCACGTCTGCACTCAGCCGGATATTCCCGGCGGGCTTCCGAGCGGCAGATTGCGCAGATTGCGGTACTTGTCAAAGCGCGGCGGAAAATTGCCCGTCAACGACCGGAAGGCGAACAGTATGGCACCGCCGGCGGTTGCGCAAACAGCACGGGCATGAGATGCAATGCGCCTGCAATCCGCACTGAATCGACCGGGCAATCACAACAGCACCGACATCCAACCGACCGCGACAGGGAATTTCGAAACATATGGCCAAACTGCTTCGCAACCTCGCCGCCACCTTGCTCTTCGGCGTCCTGCTGCTGGTCGTTGTCGCCTATGGCTTCCACAGCGACGTCCTGCGCAACAGCGCCTATGCCCAGACCATGCTGCATTTCCTGCAGCTGTTGGCGCTCATATTGTGGATCGGGCTGTTGCTGGCGTTCAATTTCATCATCCAGCCCGGCAGACCGATGGGCGTATTCGAAGGCATTGCCGATGAAATGCTGGCCGACGCCCTGATCTGGAGCCGCTATGCCGCGCTGTTCGCAATCCTCACCACCTTGCTGCCGGCCTTTCTGGCGGGCAATGCCGGCGATGTGCTGCTGCTGCGCGGCGAAGCGCGCGTCGCGGGATTCGGCCTGTGGCTGATGGTCATCATGGCGGCCAATCTGTGGCTGTTCATCTGGCCATTGCAGAAACGCGCGCTGGGGCTGATCGAGGCCGAATCCGACATCCGCAGCAATGCCGCCATCGTTGCAACGATCTTCAGCCGCATCAATCTGATGCTGGTGCTGCCGATGCTGTATTGTCTGGTGACGGCCGATCTCGGCAGCCGCCTGCAGCAACTGCCTTAGTGGCGAGGGCGGTCAGAGGAAGCGCGCCACCACATCGCGATAGCTGCGGCTGACCTTCACCGTCGCGCCGCTGGTGAGGGTCAGGAAGCATTCGCCATTGGTGTGCGGCTTCACCTGACAGACGCTGTCCAGATTGACGATGGTCGAACGATGCACGCGCTGGAATTTGCGCGGATCGAGGCGCCGCTCCAGATCCTTCATGGTCTCCCGCAGCACCAGGGTGTTTTCGGCGGTCGTCAGGCACATGTAATCGCCGGCGGCATCAATCTTCTCGATCTTGTCCACTTCCACCCGAAAGATCTGGCCCTGATCCTTCACATTGATGATCTTTTCATAGCGGTCGGCGGCCGGCTCGGCTTCGGGCAACAGGACGGAGGCGCTGTCGGGGTCGATTTCGGCCAGCCGCACCGACAGCCGCTCGGCTTCTTCCGACAGATGCTTTTCCTGCAGGCGCAGGCGCACCCGATCGATGGTCTGTGCCAGCCGGTCCGGCTCGACCGGTTTCATCAGATAATCCACCGCCTGCGCATCAAAGGCGCGAATGGCATGATCGGAATAGGCCGTCACGAACACGAACAGCGGCGGCGTGACATCGGCCAGCGCCGACACCACGGAAAAGCCGTCAAAGCCCGGCATCTGCACGTCCAGGAACACCAGATCCGGTTTTTCGGTGCGGATCTGGCGGATGGCCTCGCGGCCATTGGCCGCCGTGCCGACGATTTCAATGTCGGCAAAGGGCTTCAGTCGCAACTCCAGGCCCTGAACGGCCAGCGGCTCATCATCAACAAGCAAGGTGCGAATGTTCATGGAATTGGCCTCATAGCTGATTGGCGATTGCCAGCGTTTTTTCCGCGCCGGGCGTTTCTGCCACGATCTGCAGGGGGATGCGAATTCGGGCAGCGATACCCGGACCTGTCCCATCCCCGTCTTGAACGAAGGGTGAATTGCCATTGGCCAGAATGTCGAAGCTGTGCTCGCGGCCATAGGCCTGCAGCAGCCGTTCGCGAATATTGTTGAGCCCGACACCAGTGCCTTCGGGGGTCGGCCGGTCCTCGCCGATGCCGGGGCCGGTGTCGGCCACGACCAGCTCCAGCTGCTCTCCCGAACGGTGCGCGGAAATGCAGATATCGGCGCCATTTTCCAGCGGCGTCACGGCATATTTGATGGCATTTTCCACCAGCGGCTGCAGCAGCATGGCGGGAATGCGGGCGTTTTCCACTTCCGGATCGATCTCGAAATGCACCCGCAGGCGCTGTTCGAAGCGGGTGCGTTCAATGCCGAGATACAACCGCAACGCCTGCATTTCCTGCGCCACGGTGGCATCGCCCTCGCGGTCGCCAACCAGAGTATAGCGCAGAAAAGACGACAGCTTCGACAGCATGCCATTGGCTTTTTCGGTTTCCCCCAACAGCACCAGTGTGCTGATGGAGTTCAGCGTGTTGAACAGGAAATGCGGATTGATCTGATAGCGCAGCATTTCCAGCTGGGCGGAATTGGCCTGCGCCGACATTTTCTGCAGCCGTTCCGCCTGCTTGTCCAGCAGCAGATAATAATTGATTCCGTAATACAGCGCCGTCCATGCCCCCAGCACAGCCAGAGTCAGCAATATGGCGCCAAAGAATTCAATGCCCTGCGGCTGCCAGCCCGGCTCGAAGAAGGTCGCATGCGCCCATACCTCGATCGCCGAGAACAGAGTGGAGGCCAGCGCCAGCACCAGACAGGACAGGCTCCACATCTTCACCGGCTTCATCCGGAACAGGCCACGATAGGCCCAGCCCATCAGCAGGGTGATCGAAAAACCAGTGATGGTGACGACGAGGGTGGGCAAAATGAAGCCAAAGCCCATGCGGTTGGCAAGGCCACCAAGCGTGCGCAGCAGGAAATAGCTGCTCCAGCCGCTGACCTGCAGAATCCAGAAAGCACGGTTCTTGTCGGCAAAAAAGCCGCGCGGCGGAACATCCGGCAGATGGGCATGGGCCGAGGCTCGCATCCGCATCAGTCTACGCCCGCACCCGCCATCATGCCAAGCGCCAGAATTGCCTGCCAGCCGGCGCGGTCGCCGGGGCCGGAGGCAGTCTTGATCCGGCGCTCGGCCTGCAGCATCTGCGCCAGCGCGCGGTTGATTCGCGGCTGCGGCCAGTCGGCAAGCGCGGCCGCCACCAGATCCTGCTCACGGAATGGAAAAATCGGCGGCCGCAACTGCCGCACCGCGGCCGCTGCACTGCTGCCGCGGTCCATCGCGGCGCGGGCTTCGGCCATCTGCAGCAACCGCCGCGCCAGCGCGCGCAGAACCGGAATGGCGCTCGATCCCGCCAGCAAGCGCAGCTGACGTTCCCGGGCGCGGGCATCACCGGCAATCACCGCCGACACCAGCGCGCCGATATTTTCTTCGGCGCTGTCGGCGGCAAGCGCACTGAATGCCTGGCCATCGAGGCGCTGCGGGCTTTGCGCCGATGCATTCAGGAACAGCTGAAACTTGTCCAGTTCGGCACTCAGAATCCCGATATCGGCATCCGTTGCCGCCAGCAGCCGGTCCGCCACCTGCCGCGTCAGCAGCAGGCCGCGCGCATCGGCCTGATCCTTCAGCCAGCGCAGCAGCGCGCCGCCTTCCAGCGGATAGGACAGCAAGAGCTGCGCCAGCGGCGATTTTTCCGCCAGTTTGCGCAAGCCGCTGGTTTTGGCGAGATTGCCCGCCAGCATCACCACCGGATTGCCGGCAACCGGCGCCGCCAGCAACAGATCGACGGCTTCCTGCACATTTTCGCCGGCCCCACTGACACGAATGGCGCGCCGGTCGCCAAACATGGATACGGATGCCGCTTCATCCGCCAGCCGGCCCGGATCGGCGCGCAATTGTTCCGGCGTGAGATCAATGACCGACAACGGATCCTGCGGATCGGCCAGCGCCCGCAGTGCCAGATCGGCTGCTTCGCGGCTGCCGGATTCATCCGGCCCCGCCAGCAGCAGCAGGCGCATATCCGGGTTCCATTGCTGCAACGCCCGCGCCAGATCGCTGCGTTTCAGGCTGGCCATTCAGGCCCCGCCGTCTGCCACCGTGCGGCCATAACGCGCCAGCCGGCTGACGATGCGGTTGGCGATTTCGATCGCCAGCCGCTCCAGCGCGCTCTGTTCGGCGGCAATGACGGCATATTCCGAGGACACCACATCGATGCCGGCATCGGCGGACACGCTGGTATCCAGCAGCACGTCATTGCTGGCAATGTCGATCAGGCGATAGCGCGCGCGCAATGTCCGCCGCTCGCGGATGATGGTGTTGTCGCCGCGCACGCCAAAGCCGATGATGTCGTCGTCCAGCACCACCTGCAGCCGATAGCGCGGCGATTCGGCCGGCGGCATGCGCAACAACAGCTGGTCGCGCACCAGAAAACCGGCGCGGTCGGCAATGGGCATGACTTCGACTGCACCGAGCAGGCCGGCGGCCTGCCCCTGCGCGCCACCGGTATAGACCGGCTGCAAACCGCAGCCGATCAGCAACAACATCAGCACAAGGGCAAAGACACCGCGTATCGCCGGAGCATCGCGCATCAGGCGACGATATTGACCAGTCGGTCGGCAACGACAATGACCTTGCGCGGCGGCCGGCCTTCCAGCCGCTCGATGATCTTCGCCGATTGCAGCGCCGCCTGTTCGACTGCATCCTGCGAAAGCCCGCGCGGCAGGCGGATCTGGTCACGTTTCTTACCGTTCACCTGCACCACATAGCTGACTTCATCATCCACCAGCAGCGCCGGATCGGCGACCGGCCAGGGGGCATCAGCAATCAGCCCCGCTTCGCCCAGACGCGCCCAGGCTTCTTCGGCGACATGCGGCGCCATCGGCGCCACCAGCCGCAACAACACCCGGATCGCTTCCGCCCGGGTTGCCGTGGCATCCGCCTTTTCGATCGCCGCCGCCAGTTCATAGGCCAAGGCCACGGCCTTGTTGAACTGCAGCCGGTCGATGTCGGCGGTGAACGCCGCGACAGTCCGATGCAGTTGCCGCGCCAGTGCATCATCTGCGCCGCTGCCGGCATCCTCGGCCAGTGCCGCGATTCGCCACAGGCGCTGGACGAAACGTTCCGCGCCTTCGATTCCCGCCAGCGACCAGGCCAGATCGCGATCGGGCGGGCTGTCGGACAGCATGAACCAGCGCACCGCATCCGCGCCATAACGATCGAGAATGGCATCGGGATCGACGACATTCTTCTTCGATTTCGACATTTTCTCGCTGCGGCCAACGGTGACGGCCGCACCGCCCTGCCGTTCGACGACGGAATCGCCCTGCCGTTCGACTTCGGCCGGGTTCAGCCATTGCCCGGCGGCCGAACGATAGGTTTCATGGGTGACCATGCCCTGGGTAAACAGGCCCTGAAAGGGTTCGGCAATGCCGATCTGCCCCATGGATTGCAGCGCCCGGGTAAAGAAACGGCTGTACAGCAGGTGCAGAATGGCATGTTCGATGCCGCCGATATACTGCGCCACCGGCAACCAGGATTCGGCTTCGGTGCGGTCGAACGGGCGGTCCGCGGGCTGGCTCGCAAAGCGGATGAAATACCAGCTCGAATCGACGAATGTGTCGAGGGTATCGGTTTCGCGCTGCGCCGGGCCGCCGCATTGCGGGCAGGCCACATGCTTCCATGTCGGATGCCGTTCCAGCGGATTGCCCGGCTGATCGAAGCTGACATCCTCGGGCAGGCGCACCGGCAGATCGGCGCGCGGCACCGGCACGGCGCCACAGCCGGCGCAATGGATGATCGGGATCGGCGTGCCCCAGTAACGCTGGCGGGAAATGCCCCAGTCGCGCAGGCGGAACACGGTTTCGCCGCGCCCCCAGCCAGCGGCTTCAGCGCGGGCAATGACTTCGGCCTTGGCTGCGTCCACGTCCATGCCATTCAGAAACTGCGAATTGATCAACTGGCCGGGGCCGGTATAGGCTTCGTCGCCGATGGGGCTATCGGCATCGTCCGGCAAGGCCACCACCCGGGTCACCGGCAGCAGATATTTGCGCGCGAAATCAAGGTCGCGCTGATCATGCGCCGGGCAGCCGAACACGGCGCCGGTGCCATATTCCATCAGCACGAAATTGGCGATGAAAACCGGCAGCCGCCGTGTCGGATCAAGCGGGTGCACAACCGACAGGCCAGTGT
>CAZIAA010000009.1:4178-14293 GCA_964537365.1 uncultured Sandaracinobacter sp. | reverse complement strand
GCGGGTGTGGCGGAACTGGTAGACGCGCTGGATTTAGGTTCCAGTGTCGAAAGACATGGGGGTTCGAGTCCCTTCACCCGCACCATTTGCCTGTTGTCTCTGCCGGGCTTCAATCCACGCCAAAAGGAACGCCACGCATGACTGCCACCGAAACACTGAATGAAGGCCTGAAGCGCGCTTATGAACTGGTCATCGGCGCCGAGATCATTGCCGACAAGGTCACGGCCGCCGTTGCCGAAGTGGCGCCGCAGGTGCGCATGCCCGGTTTTCGCCCCGGCAAGGTGCCGGCCAATCTGATTCGCCGCATGCATGGCGAAGCCTTGCGCCGCGATGCCGTGCAGGAAGCCGTGAACGAGGCCGTGAACAATCTGTTGACCGAGCATACGCTGCGGCCGGCGATGCAGCCGCAGGTGGATTTCGACAGCGGCCTTGAGGATGGCGAGGATATCCGCATTTCGCTCAGCCTCGAAATTCTACCGGAAGTGCCGGATACGGACATCGAGGGAATAGAACTCGAACGGCTGATCGTCGAACCCGCCGACGAGGATGTGGACACAGCGCTCAGGCGCCTCGCGGACAGTCAGAAAAGCTTTGCCGACGCCGCCAAGAGCCACGAGGCCAAGGCTGGCGATCTCGTCGTCATGGATTATGCCGGGCAGGTGGATGGCGATGCCTTTGAAGGCGGCACCGGCGAAGGCATGGAAATCGAGCTTGGATCCGGCCGGCTCATCCCCGGCTTCGAGGACGGCCTTCTGGGGGTGAAAACGGGCGACAAGCGCGACGTCGATGTCACTTTCCCGGAAGATTATCCGAACCAGGATCTGGCCGGCAAGGCAGCGCAATTCGCAGTGACGGTGAAGGCCGTGCGGCAGCCGCAGGAAGTGGCGATCGACGATGTGCTGGCAACCAATCTCGGCCTCGAAAATCTGGAAAAGCTGAAGGAAATCCTGAAGGATCAGGTGGAACAGGAACTGAACAACCTGACCCGCACCTATCTGAAGCGCAAGCTGCTCGACCATCTGGCGGCGCAGCACAGCTTTGAAGTGCCGCCTTCGATGGTGGACGCCGAACTGCAGCAGATCATGGCGCAGGTGGCGGCCCAGGCCAGCGAAGACGAAAAGGCCGAAATCGAAGCCGAGCGCGAGGAATATGCCCGCATTGCCGAACGCCGGGTGCGGCTGGGGCTGGTGCTGTCGGATGTCGGCCAGAAGCATGACGTGCAGGTGACGCAGGCGGAAATGAACCGGCTGCTGGCGCAGGAAGCAGCGCGCTTCCCCGGTCAGGAAGCGCAGGTGCAGAAATATTTCACTGAAAATCCGATGGCGGCGGCGCAGCTTCGCGCGCCCCTGTTCGAGGAAAAGGTCGTCGATCTGCTGCTCGGCAAGGCGAATATCACCGAACGCACGGTGGACCGCGCCGAACTGGAAGCAGCGATCGAGGATGAGGATGAAACGCCATTGAGCGCCGGCGGCGGCCATCATCACCACCATCACCATGATCACGACCATGATCACGATCACGACCATGACCACGATCATGGCGGCGAGGCCGAGGCAGCGAAGAAACCGGCCGCGAAGAAAGCCGCTGCCGGGAAGCCGGCGGCGAAGAAGGCCACGGAGGCAGAGGCAAAGACGCCTGCCAAGGCCACTGCGAAAACCACCGCCAAAAAGGCCAGTGCCAAATCCGCCGCCGCGGATCCGGCAAAAGCAGAGAAGGCCGCGGATCCGGCAGAGGCGGACAAGCCAGTGAAAAAAGCCGCTGCCAGCAAGGCCGACAAGGAACCGGCGAAAAAGGCAGCCGCCAGCAAGCCGGCCGCGAAGGCCGCGCCGGCGGAGGCAAAGCCGGCTGCAGCGAAGAAGCCGGCGGCAAAGAAGGCGAAATCGGCGGAATGATTGCTGCTGGCCGGCTGGCTGACGAATATCGCTCAGCCGTCGGCCCGCCGCATGACAGCAATCAGAAACTGTATGTCACGGCCACGACAGCGCGGTCGTCGGCCTTGCGTTTGCCGCGCGCGCTCCACGCTGGCCCGGTCGGCAGGTCATTGCCGACATAGGCCAGGCTGAAGATCAGCTGTTGCCAGCCATATTCCGCGCCCAGCCGCCAGTCCCATTTGCCGATGCGGCCATAGCTGTCGCCGGTGACAAGCGCGCCATGTTCATGGCCGGCAGAGGCTTTCAGCGTTAACGGCGTGCCCGGCACGGCAGCGGACAGGCTGCCGTAAATATAGCGGTTGTCGCCGCCGATATTGCCCTGTGAAGGCGCGAAATTGATCCCGAGCGTGCCGCGCAATGGTCCAAACGGCAGGGCGATGCTGCCGAACAATTCGGTGGCGCTGCCATCGCCGCCGACATAGGCGTAATGAATGGCCCCGGCCGACAGGTCGAACAGGCCGACCGGCCCCGACCAGCCCGCCATCAGGTCGATCTCCGCATCGGCGCCATTATGGTCGTTCACCGTCGATCCCCAGGCGCTGGCGAAGAACCCCGGCAGGGTGGACAGCGTGATGCTGCCCTGCAGGGCGGGCTTGCGGTCGGACAGGCTGACGCCGCGAAAACGGTAATCGGAGGTCAGCGTGGCCGAAGCGTCGATCATGACCGGCCGCAGACTCTGGGCGGTTGCCGGTGCGGTCAGGGCCATGGCGGCCAGCAGCAGGGCGGGAATTCGGGCGGCCAGCACGGCCTGATGCAGATCTGTCATATCGTCCTGTTCCGGCTCTGGCGCATATCGAATGAATCACATTTGCATCTGCCCGCAGGCCAGGCCGACGACAAGCGCCGACACGACAGGGCGTGTGCGCAGGGCGGTTTCGCGCCGCCATGGACGCAGCCTTTTCGCATCGTCGTTTTCTTTGCGCTGCACAACCGCTAAGAGGGACGCATGACTGATCTGTTTGCCGACGACCATCCCGCCGCCGGAGAGTATGACGCATCCACCATCGAAGTGCTGGAAGGGCTGGAGCCGGTGCGGCGCCGGCCCGGCATGTATATCGGCGGCACCGATGCAGCCGCGCTGCACCACCTTGCCGCCGAAGTGCTCGACAATGCCATGGACGAAGCCGTGGCCGGTCATGCCAGCCGCATCGAAGTCGAGCTGGCGGCCGATGGCACCCTGACCATTGCCGACAATGGCCGCGGCATCCCGGTCGGCCCGCACCCGCGCTTTCCCGACAAATCGGCGCTGGAAGTGATCCTGACCATGCTGCATTCGGGCGGCAAGTTCAGCAGCAAGGCCTATGCCACTTCCGGCGGGCTGCACGGCGTCGGCATTTCCGTGGTGAATGCGCTGGCGGAAAAGCTGACGGTCGAAGTGGCGCGCAACCGCAAATTGTGGCGGCAGGAATTCAGCCGCGGCGAATCGCTTGGCCCGATTGCCGATCTGGGCGCGGTCTCCAACCGCCGTGGCACCACCATCGCCTTTCGCCCCGATGCGGAAATCTTTGGCACAGAGGCGCGCTTCAATGCCGCGCGGCTGTATCGCATGGCGCGCTCCAAGGCGTTCCTGTTTGGCGGCGTCGAAATCCGCTGGCGCTGCGCTGCGGCGTGGGCGTCGGAAGACGTGCCCCAGTCCGAGGATTTCCTGTTCCCGGGCGGGTTGGCGGATTTTCTCGCCGAGGAGATTGTCGGCGAAGCGACCGTCACCAACCAGCCTTTTGCCGGCAGCTATGCAGCCAATGGCGCAGGCCATGGTCGCGTCGAATGGGCGATGCACTGGACCGTTGCCGGCGACGGCGCCCACAGCTGGTTCTGCAACACCATTCCGACACCACAGGGCGGCACCCATGAAGCGGGGTTCCGCGCCGCCATCAGCAAGGGGCTGAAGGGCTTTGGCGGCCTGATCGGCAATCGCAAGGCCGGCGACCTGACTGCGGATGACGTGCTGGCGGGAACGCGCATCCTGCTGTCTTTGTTCATGACACAACCGCAGTTCCAGTCGCAGACCAAGGACCGGCTGTCGTCGCCGGAAGCCGCGAAGCTGGTGGAAACCGCAGTCAAGGACAATTTCGACCATTGGCTGGCCGAGGATCAGGATCGCGCCCGCGCCCTGCTGCAATTCGCCATCGACCGGATGGAGGAACGCCTCGCCCGGCGCGCCGAACGCGAACAGAAACGCAAGACTGCGACCAACGCCCGCCGCGTGCGCCTGCCCGGCAAGCTGACCGATTGTTCCGCTTCTGTGCGCGACGGCACCGAATTATTCATTGTCGAAGGCGATTCGGCCGGTGGCTCGGCCAAGCATGCGCGCGACCGCAAGAGTCAGGCGATCCTGCCCATCCGGGGCAAGATCCTGAATGTGGCCTCGGCAACGGCGGCCAAGATCCACGCCAATCAGGAAGTCGGCAATCTGGTGCTGGCGCTGGGCTGCGGCACGCGGGAACGCTATGACGATTCGAAATTGCGTTACGATCGTGTCATCATCATGACCGATGCCGATGTCGATGGTGCCCATATTGCCACCTTGCTGATGACCTTTTTCTTCCAGGAAATGCCGGAGCTGGTGATGAACGGCCGGCTGTATCTGGCGCAGCCGCCGCTGTATCGGCTGTCGGCCGGCGCCGACCATGTCTATGCCCGCGACGATGCCGAACGCGCGCAATTGCTGGACACGCCGCGTTTCCGCAATCGCAAGGTCGAAGTCAGCCGCTTCAAGGGGCTGGGCGAAATGGCGCCGGGGCAATTGCGCGAAACCACCATGGATCCGGCAAAGCGCACGCTGATTCGCGTGACGCTGCCCGAAAGCCATCAGGACCGGCATCAGGTGCGGGATCTGGTCGACCGGCTGATGGGGCGCACGCCGGAACACCGCTTTCACTTCATCCAGGACCATGCCGCCAGCGTCGAACTGGCCGAGATCGACGCATGATAAAGCCATGGCTGCCCCGCCTGCCGGCGGCTGCTTTGCTGGCGCTGCTGCTGCCGCCGGCCGCGGCGCAGGCGCGTCTGGCGCCCGCCGATCGGGCCATGCTGGATTATGTCGAAGGCCGGCTGGCGCAGGCGTCACAGGATTATGGTGAGGCGGCGACCAGCTTTGCCGATGCGCTGAAATTGCACGAAGATGCCATCGCCCGGCGGCGGGCCTTTGATGTCGCGATGATTTCCGGCGACCGCAAGGCAGTGGCGCGGCTGGCGCAGCAGATTTCGCTGGCTGACCAGTCCGCGCCGGCAACCGCCGTGGGCGATTCGATCATTGCGCTGACCCGCGCCGGGCTTGCCGCCAGTGCACGCGACTGGCGCGGTTATGACGCCGCGACGCAGGCATTTTCGGCGCCCGGCCGGGGCGGCGAATCCGGCCAGATGCTGGCGACCCTGCTGGAGGCCTGGGGCCGGGCCGGGCGCGGCGATATCGACGCAGCGCTGCAGCTGCTGGATCCGGCGGCGGCAAGCGGGGTGGCGCGCTCCTATCTGCAGGAACATCGCGCCCATATTCTGGCCTTTGGCAAACGCTGGTCGCAAGCGGCCGAAGCCTATGGCCAGATGCTGGCCGAAGGCGGCTCCAATGTATCGCGGCTACGGCTTTCGGCCGCCAGCACCATGCTGCAGGCCGCGCCCGACGATCCCGAAACGCGCGAGGAAGTCCTGCTGCTGCTGGCCGGCGGGCTGGAGCGGGATCCGCAGCTGCAGGCGGCGCGCGCGCGCATGGCCGCCAATCCGCGCATGACCGGCACGCAGCTGGGCTATCTGGTGGCCAGCCCGGCCGAAGGTCTGGGGCTGATGTTCGTGCGGCTGGCGGCGGATCTTTCCCGCGAACGTGCCACTGGCGCGGCGATCAATTTTGCCCGCATCGCGACATTCACCGCACCCGATCTTCCGGATGGCTGGCTGGTGGCAGCGGATGTGCTGTCGATGGCTGAACGCTATGATCTGGCGCTGCAGGCATTGCAGTCGGTGCCGAAATCGGATGCCTGGCGCGAACTGGTGGGGATTCGCCGCGTGGCGACTCTGATTGCCGCCGGCCGCGACGAGGATGCCCGCAAGCTGCTGCAACAGGCCGTGCAGCGCGATGGCGCCAGCGCCAGCGACTGGAGCCGCCTGGCCGAGCTGGAACGCCGGGAAAAACGCGCCGAACAGGCCATTCATGCCTATGATCGGGCGCTGGCCTTGCTCGATGATTCGGATTCCCGCACCCGGGCGCAATTGTTGTTCCTGCGCGGTTCGACGCGCGAACAGGCCGGCGACTGGCCGGAAGCGGAAAAGGATCTGCGCGCGGCCATCGACCTGCAGGCGGAAAACCCGGTTTATCTGAATTATCTGGGCTATTCCATGCTGGTGCATGGCGGCAACCTGGCGGAAGCGCGTGACCTGATTGCGCGCGCCTATGAAGCCATGCCGGAAAGCGGCGCCATCACCGACAGCATGGGCTGGGTGGAGTATCTGCTGGGCAATCATGAAGCCGCGGTGCAATTGCTGGAGGAAGCGCAGAGCGCCGAGCCGGCTGATCCGACCGTCGCCGACCATCTGGGCGATGTCTATTGGACCATCGGCCGCCGCATCGAGGCGCGTTACGCCTGGCGCAGTGCGGCGGCGCTGTCGCCGGAACCGGAACTGGCAGCGGCGCTGACGCAGAAGCTGGATTTCGGTCTGGATGCGGCCACCCGGCCGTGACCGGCCCGGTCGCTGCTGCCGATCCCGCCGGCCAGTATCTGGAACTGGCGCCGGCCAAGGTCAATCTGGCGCTGCATGTGCGGCGCCGGCGCGCGGATGGCTATCACGACATCGAAAGCTGGTTCGCCTTCACCGAACTGGCCGATCGGCTGACTGCAAAGCCAGCGGCGGACTGGGAACTGAGCTTGACCGGGCCGAAGGCCGCGCAACTTGGCGCGGCACTGGCCGACAATCTGGTGCTGCGGGCGGCATATGCCTTTGCCGACGCCGCTGCCAGCCCGCTGCGCTATGCCCTGCATCTGCACAAATCCATCCCGGTGGCGGCGGGGCTGGGCGGCGGCAGCGCCGATGCCGCGGCCGTGCTGCGCTTGTTGAACCGATTGACCCCGGCCCCTTTGCCCGAGGCGCAATTGCGCGACATCGCGGCGTCGATCGGCGCCGATGTGCCGGCCTGTCTGTTGTCGCGCAGCCAGATCGGCCGTGGCGTTGGTGAAGTGCTGCACCCGGCACCGGCCGTGACCGGGCTGCGGCTGTTGCTGATCAATCCCGGCGTGCCGGTCGCAACCGCAGCCGTATTCGCGGGCTGGGATGGAGTCGATGGCGGCGCGCTGGGCGCGGACTGGCGGCAGGGGCGCAATGATCTGGAAATCCCGGCCAGCCGGCTGCAGCCGGCGATTGGCACTGCACTGGACTGGTTGCGGCGGATTCCGGGGGCGCAGCATGTGCGCATGTCGGGGTCGGGGGCAACCTGCTTTGCAGTCTTTGCCGGTGATGTACCCCGGATCCCGCTGCCGCCCGGCTGGTGGGCTGCAGCAACGCGGCTGCTTTAACCGCGGGCGGCGCGGCGCAGACGGTCGTTGATTGCGGAACCAAGACCGGCATCGGCAATGGGCGCAACCGCGATTCCGCGCCGGCCGCTGGCATCGGCCTGGTGCAGCAATGCAAACAGATTGGACGCGGCCTCGATGCTGTCGCCGCTGGCGGATAATGTGGCGTCGCCGGCAATGGCGCCAAAGCCGATATGGAATTCCTCGGCACCGGCGGTTTCGGCATCGAGGCGCAGGGGCAGCCCTGGCGCATAATGGTGCAGCAGCATGCCCGGCGCCTGCACGGCGTTGCCGTCCGCGCCGTTGTTTGCTGCGGGCGGGTCTGCCGGGCGGGGCACGCGCGCGCCGATGATGGTGTCGATTGCTTCCGGGGCAATGGCGCCCAGACGCAGGATTCGGGCGCTGTCGCCGGTAACTGCGACGATGCTGCTTTCGATTCCCGCTTTCGATGCGCCGCCATCGAGAATAAGAGGGATGCGCCCGCCCAGACTGTGGCGGACATGCTCGGCACAGGTCGGCGACAATTTGCCTGAGACATTGGCGGACGGCGCCGCCACCCCGCGCCCCAGTTCGCGCACAAGGCGCAGCATGACTGGGTGGGCGGGGGCGCGCAGGGCAATGGTCGGCAGGCCAGCCATGACCAGCGCGGACACCGGCGCGTCGGCGCGCGCCTTCAGCACCAGCGTCAGCGGGCCGCGCCAGAATGCCGCCGCCAGACGCAGGGCAAGCGGCGGAAATTCGGCATAGCGCAGCGCCATGGCGAGACCGCTGACATGGACGATGACCGGATTGAACGCGGGGCGGCCCTTGGCGGCATAGATCCGGGCGACAGCCTCGCCATTGGCGGCATCGGCCGCCAGGCCATAGACGGTTTCGGTTGGAACAGCGGCCACCTGTCCCTGGCGCAGCAATTCGGCGGCAAAGGCAATGGCGGCGGTCGATGCCTTGCGGATTTCTGTCGGCACAGGCGTGGAATCGGGCATGGCTGCTGCTATAGGCTTGCAAGCGCATAATTACAGGGGACATCATGCCGTTTCAGCCGCCCGTTGCCGAACAGAAATTCGTGCTGGAAACCATTGCCGATATCCACGGTCTGGCGCGATTGCCGCAATTCGAAGCAGCGACCCCCGATGTCGTGGATGCAATCCTCGGCGAAGCCAGCAGGCTGGCGGCGGATGTATTCGCGCCGCTGAATGCCGTGGGCGATGAAGCAGGGGCAGTCGCTGTGGACGGCGCCGTCACCACGCCGAAAGGCTTTCGCGCCGCCTATGATGCCTATCGCGAAGGCGGCTGGATCGGGCTTGGCGCGCAGGTGGCGCATGGCGGGCAGGGCCTGCCTTTTGTGCTGGCCAGCGCCGTGCAGGAACAGATCACGGCGGCCAATATGGCGTTTTCGCTGTGCCCGATGCTGACGCTTGGCGCGATCAAGGCCTTGCAGGCGCATGCCAGTGCCGAGCAGCAGCGGCTGTATCTGCGGCCATTGGTCGAAGGTCGCTGGACCGGAACGATGAATCTGACCGAGCCGCAGGCGGGCTCGGATGTCGGCGCGCTGAAGACCATGGCGACGCCGGCCGATGATGGCACATGGCGCATCCGGGGGCAGAAGATCTTCATCACCTGGGGCGAACATGACCTGACGGAAAACATCATCCATCTGGTGCTGGCGCGCACGCCCGATGCGCCGCAAGGCACGCGCGGCATTTCGCTGTTCATCGTGCCCAAATTCCTGGTCAATGCCGATGGTTCACTGGGTGCGCGCAATGACGTGCATGTGGTTTCGACCGAGGACAAGCTTGGTATTCACGCCAGCCCCACCTGCACCATGGCCTTTGGCGATTCGGGCCAATGTGTCGGCTATCTGCTGGGCGAAGTGCATGCCGGCATGCGCGCCATGTTCACCATGATGAATCATGCCCGCATCAATGTCGGGGTGGAAGGAATCGCCATTGCCGAGCGTGCCGGCCAGCATGCCCTGGCCTATGCCACCGAGCGGGTGCAATCCGCCAAATTCGGTGCGCCGTCGCGAACGCCGGTGCGAATCATCGAACATGCCGATGTGCGCCGCAATCTGATGACGGTGCGGGCGCTGACTCAGGCGGCGCGCGCGATCATCTATCTGAATGCTGGTGCGGTCGATCGCGCCCAGGCCGAAGCGGATGAAGCAGCCCGCGCCGAGGCCCGCGGCCTTGCCGATCTGCTGACACCCGTCAGCAAGGCCTTTGCCACGGATATCGGTGTCGAATGCGCCAGCCTCGCGCTGCAGATGTTCGGCGGCATAGGCTTCATCGAGGAAGCCGGCGCTGCCCAGCATTACCGCGACGCCCGCATCGCCCCCATTTACGAAGGCACCAACGGCATTCAGGCGATTGATCTGGTCGGGCGCAAGCTGCCGATGGAGGGCGGGCGGCACTGGCGCGCGCTGTTGGCGCGTGAACATGCGTTTCTGAAATCCGTCACGGGTGATCTGCAGCCACGCGCCGAAGCGACAGAGCGCGCGCTGGCGGCGCTGCATGAAGCCTCGCAATGGCTGCTGGATCCGGCCACCCGCGCCGATGACCGGGCGGCGGGTGCCACGCCCTATCTGCGCATGTTCGGGCTGACTTTGGGTGCGTCGCTGTTGCTGCGGCAGTCGGCCGAAGCCGCGCGCCGGCTGCAGGCGGGGGAAGGCGATTCCGCCTTCAACGCCGCC